>DVOG01000113.1 GCA_018713755.1 Candidatus Spyradosoma merdigallinarum
GTTTTCCGGCGAGTCTTCGTCCGCGTTCCCGCTCGGACCGTGGCTGCTCATCGCCGCCGCGGTCCATCTCGCCTTCGGCGAGAAAATTTTCCGCTTCCTCGCGCATTCCGCGTTCTGATTTTTCTTTTTCCGCGCCGAAAGTCCGCGAAAAGCAATTTCGGCGCAACCGAACGTTTTCACCTGCGAACCTACGATTTCCGCATGAATAAGCGGATCGCAGCGGTCGCAAAAAAGTTGCAAAACTAGGGGCGTTTTCGGTCTCTTTTTGGCAACTAATTGCAACTTTTCCGTTTTCGAAAAAGAGACGCGAAAAAGCCCGCAAAGCATTTGTTTATCAGCTTTGCGGGCTTTCTTTGAATGGTGCCCAAGAGGGGACTCGAACCCCTACACCTCGCGGCATAAGAACCTGAATCTTACGTGTCTACCAATTTCACCACCTGGGCGTTTCGGTTTCGCCTTGAAACGCGGAAACACGCTTCAAAGTAGAACAAAATTAAAAGCGCGCGCGTTCTGAAAGTCAACACAAATTTCGCGTTTCCGCGTTCTTCCGCTGCGCGGGGAAAAAAAACTAACACAGTCCTAACGCGATGCTGACGCGGCATAAACGTTCCCGTGAGAAACTGCGCGCATGAACGAAAAAACAAACGACAGGCACGCGGTCATCGACGTCGGCTCCAACACGATTCGGACCGTCATTTACGCGCTCGACCGGGAGCGGCGCACGGCGGAAGAGCTGATCAGCGAGCGCGATTTCACGGGCATCATCGCCTACGTCAAATACGGGCGGCTCTGCGAGGCGGGGCAAGTTCAGCTGATCGAAGTGCTGCGCAAGATGAAGGAATTCTGCGAAATCGCCAGCTGCCGCGAGATCAGCTGTTTTTCGACGGCATCGCTGCGCGGAGCGGAAAATCTCGACGAGGTGCTCGCGCGCGTCCGCGAAGAGACGGGCATCGCGATACGTCCGCTTTCCGCCGCGGAGGAAACGCTTTACGATCTCGAGGGGCTGCGCGCCGCCGGCGTCGAGGAGACGGGAACGGGCTTGGATCTCGGCGGCGGGAGCTGCCAGGTTTTCCGCTACGACGGGAACGGTTTCCAGGCTTCGGCGTCGATGAAAATCGGATCTCTCACGATGAGCAATTTGTGCGTGGGCGGAATTTTCCCGACGAAGGGCGAAGCGAAGAAAATCCGCGCGAAGGTGAAGCGCGCGCTTGAAGAACTCGGCGACGAGATGCGCGTTCCCGCGGGAACGTTCGTCTACGCGATGGGCGGTACCGTGCGCGCCGCGGCCCGCGTTCACGCCGCGCTTTCGGGAACGGCGGCGATGCTGCGCGCGCAGAAAACCGTGCGGCTTTCCCGCGACGCGCTCGCGGACATCATCGAACTTTCGCAGGATGACCCGAAGGAGTGCATCCGGCTGCTTTCCCGCGTCGCTCCCGCGCGCATGCACACGCTGATCACGGGCGTCATCGTTTTGCGGACGCTTTGCAAGGCGCTGGGCGCGGACGGCGTCGAGGTCGTCCGCACGGGCATCCGCGAAGGCTATCTGCGCAAGGAAATTCTCGGCTGCGGGAGCGTGAGCGATTCCGAAGCCGCGCCCGCACTTTGAGGAACGCGGGAACGCGAAGCCGTTTCTTTTTCCGTCATGAACGAGGCATCCGAAGACAAAAATCTTCCCGCGCCGACGCCGGAGCTTTTCGTGAGCCGCGAGCTGAGCTGGCTGGAATTCAACCGCCGCGTCCTGCTCGAATCGGCGGAAAAATCTTCCGCGCTGCTCGAGCGCCTGAAGTTCATTTCGATTTACTTCAGCAATCTCGACGAATTTTTCATGGTGCGCATCGGGTCTCTTTCCGACCAGGCGCACGCGGCGCCGGAAAAGCGCGACGAGAAAACCGGCATGACCGCCGCCGACCAGATCGCAGCGAGTTTTCGCAAGGTGCGGGAACTGCGGAAGACGGCGAAGGCCTGCTGGCAGTCCGTGCTCGAGGAGGCGACGCGCCGCGGGATAGATTTCGTCGATCCCGAAAAGGCTTCGGCGCGCGAAAACGAGCTGATTTCCCGCTGGTTCAAGGAGTCGATCCGCCTGCTGCTTTCGCCGCTGGTCGTCGACAGGCATCACCCGTTCCCGTTTCTGCGCAATTGCGAGTCGTACGTGATTTCGCACTTGGAAGGCAAGGGCGGGAAAGCGGCGCTCGGCATCGTTCCCGTCGGGTTGCTTCCGCCTTACACCGTTTTCGACTTGGAGGGCCGGAAAAAAGTCGTGTTCACGGCGGACGTCGTCCGGCGTTTCGCGCGAAAAATTTTCAGCGACCGCAAGGTGCTGGAATCCGTCGTCTGCCGCGTGACGCGCAACGCCGACATTCCCGTGGACGAAACGCTGCTCGAATACACGGACGGCGGCGATTTCCGCGACGTGATGCAGGAGATGCTCAAGAAGCGGCGGCGGCTCGCCGTCGTTCGCGTGCAGTTCGCGACTGCGCCGTCGCGGGAACTGCAGGACGCCGTCTGCGAGCGGCTCGAAGTTTCGTCCGCCGAATGCGTGACGGAAGAAATGCCTCCGGATTTTTCGTTCGGATTTTCCCTCGCCTCGAAGCTCGGCGCGGCGGCGCAGGGGCTTTTGCCGACGTCGCGCGCGCCGATCGATCCCGTGAATTTCCGCGGGAACGCGGCGGAGACGATACGCCGTCGCGACCTGCTTCTGGCGTATCCGTTTCACAGCATCAAGCCGTTCGTGCGCTTGCTGGAAGAAGCCGCGGACGATCCCGACGTGCTTTCCGTGCGCATCACGCTCTACCGCATGTGCTCGCACAGCAAAATCGCGATGGCGCTCGCCCGCGCCGCGGAAAACGGCAAGGAAGTTTTCTGCGTGCTCGAGCTGCGGGCGCGCTTCGACGAGCAGAACAACATCGACTACGCGGAGACGCTCGAGCGCGCGGGCTGCACCGTCATTTACGGGCTGCCCGACTATAAAGTTCACGCGAAACTGTGCCTCATCACTTACCGCACGGCGACGGGAACGCGCACCATCACGCAGATCGGCACGGGCAATTACAACGAAAAGACTTCCGAGCTTTACACCGACCTTTCCCTGATCACGGCCGATCCCGCCGTCGGGCGCGACGCCGCGAAGACGTTCAACGCGCTCGGCGTCGGCGCGTTCCCGCGCAGCCTCGAAACGCTGTGGGTCGCGCCGAACGCGTTTCTCGACAACGTCATCGCCGAAATCGACGAGGAAATTCTCGCGCGGCAGAGCGGGAACGCCGATGCGCGCATCGCGATCAAGGTCAACGGCCTGAACAATCTCGCCGTCATGCGCAAGCTCGTCGAAGCCTCGCGCGCCGGCGTACGCGTCGAGCTTTTCGTGCGCGGCATCTGCTGCCTGCGTCCGGGCATTCCCGGCGAAACAGAAAACATTTCCGTGCGCAGCGTCGTCGGAACGTATCTCGAGCATTCCCGCATTTTCGCGTTCGGGAAAAATGCGCGGGAACGCGTCTTCATCGGCTCCGGCGATTTGCTGAACCGCAATCTCGTCCGACGCGTCGAAGTCTTCGCGAAAATCCGCGATCCGGAAATCCGCGCCGAAACGCTCAACATTCTCGACGCGATTCGCCGCGACAATCTCAAGGCGTGGGAAATGTTCCCGGACGGCAGCTACCGCAAGCCGGCGGAATCCGCCGCGGGGCTTCCGCCGTGCGACTCGCAGCTCGCGCTTTACGCGCATTTCGCGGAAAAGGCGAAAAAGGAGCAGGGCGCGGCGCGCGTTCCCGCCGCCGATCGTCGCGGAAACGACCGTTCCCGCGGCGGATTTTTCTCGCGTCTGCGCGCGCTTTTCGCTTCGGAGCCGGAATCCGGCGCGTGAACGCCGCGCGGCGCGATTTCCGACGCGGCTTCCGTTTCCCGTTTCTCAAAAAAAAAAGCGCGTTCCCGCATCGGCGCAGGGCGCGCTTTTTCTTTTTTCGCCGTTCCCGCGAAAAACGGGAGCGGCGGGAACGGGAATCAGTAGCCCTTGATTTTGAAAAGGCTCGTGACGGAATTGTTCGAGTGGATGCGCTGAATCGCGTCGCCGAAAAGCCGCGCGATGGAAAGCACCGTAATCGGAAGCCCGCGCGGATCCACGGGAACGGAATTGGTCGTGATGACTTCGTCGAGCACGCCCGAGGAAAGGCGTTCGTAGGCGATTTCGTTCAGCATGCAGTGGCTGACGAGCGCGCGGACGGAGCGCGCCCCGTTTTCGCGCAGCAGCTTCGCCGCCGAGCAGAGCGTGCCCGCCGTTTCCGTCATGTCGTCCACGAGGATGATGTTGCGCCCGTCGACTTCGCCGACGAGGTTCGTCGACTGCACCGTCGTCGCGGAAACGCGCCGCTTCGCGACGAAGCCCAGCGGCAGGTCGAGCAGGTTCGCGACGGCGCTCGCCGCCTTCATGCCGCCGACGTCCGGCGAAAACACCGTCGCGTCCTTCAGGAAGGGCTTGTCCTTGATGTAGTCGAAAAATACCGGCGAGGCGAAAAGATGGTCGACGGGGATGTCGAAGAATCCCTGAATCTGCTGCGCGTGCAGGTCGAGCGCGAGCACGCGGTTCGCTCCCGCGGCGGTCAGCAGGTTGGCGACGAGCTTCCCCGTGATCGGGACGCGCGGCCGGTCTTTGCGATCTTGGCGCGCGTAGCCGAAAAACGGCATGACGGCGGTGATGCGCTTCGCGGAGGCGCGCCGCATCGCGTCGATCATGATGAGCAGTTCCATCAGGTGATCGTTGGCAGGGCTGCACGTCGGCTGAATCGCGAAAACGTCGCAGCCGCGGATGTTCTCCTTGATCTGGACGAAGGTTTCCCCGTCGGGAAACGGCGTGACGTCGGCGATTCCGAGCGGGACCCCGAGCGAGTCGCAAATTTCTTTCGCGAGCGCGGGATTGGCGTTCCCTGTGAATATTTTCATGATGCTGTCGGACATTGGAATGGAAGCGAAAGCCGCAAAGCCTAAACGCCGCGCGGGAATTAGTAAAACAGAATTTGCGGGAAATCGGTTTTCGCCGGGCGTACGCGCGGATGATTTTTCTCGATTCGCAGAAAAAAAGAACTTGCAAAAACGCGCCGCCGGGGAATCATACGAGTCTGAACGTTAACTCTTTGACTTTCTCTTCTCATGGTTTCCCGTCTCAGAAGCGCAATCGCTTTGTGTTCCTGTCTCTTCGCTTTTTCATGCGGCGTCCTTGCCGCGGAAGAGCCGCCGGAAGAACCGGCCCCGAAATATTGCCGCATCAAGGAAAAGTACGGCGAAATTTTCGTGCATCCGGAAGATTTGTTCGAGTGGGCGGATGTTTTGACGACGGACACGCACGAAACCGCTCCCGCCGTGCTCGGGTGCCTCCATTCCGACAGGTTCGAGCTGCGGTATGACGACAACTGGCTGACTTGGCGCCTTATGCGCTCGTCCATGCGCTCGGGAAGCGAATTCTGGGCGTGGAAAGACATTTTCCGCTTTTCCGTTTCTTCGGCGATCGCGGAAAAAATCCTGCCGGAGTTCTTCGATGACGGATGCATGCCGTCCTCAAAATCCTATTCTTATTCCCGTTCCGGCTCCATTTACCGCGGCGACCGCGTCGATTTCATCAGCCGCAACGAAGTCGTTCTGGAAGACCGCGGGGAAAAGGGCAGATTCCTCAGGTGCGATTTGAGCATTCGCGATGAATTCGGCGTCTGCGGAGAAGTTTCCGTTTTGACGAAAATCGACGGGCCGGGATCCGCTCCGAAACTGAAAGTCAGGCCGACGCGCGGACGGGCGGAAGGCGAGGCGAAAAGAAAGCTGCTGAAAGCCTACATGAGGCGACTCAAAAAGACGAACACGGACAAAATCGTTCGCGTGCGGGAACTCGATTTCGACCTGCATTTCAAAATAACCGTTCTGAGGACGCCGCACGAAAAGCCGGTCCCGAAGAATCCGCCGCCGCCCCCGCAAGCCGACGCGGCGGAAGAGGAGGAAATCGTCATCATCCGCAAAATCAAAAAACGCAACGGGATCGTCGTTTCCGTAAAAGAAGAAGAAGTGAAAAACGTCGAAGATTCGGAGTTGATCCCGCGCGAATTTTCTCGGAAAAAACGCGGCCGCCTCACCACGTTCGGCGAAACCGACGAAACGCCGCCGAAGACCGAAGACGCCGCTCCGGAAACCGAGGACGCCGCTCCGGAAACCGAGGACGCCGCGCCGGAAACCGAGGACGCAAAATAGAATTTGCGAAAAAGCGGCGGGCGCGCGAAAATCGCTCCCGTCGCCATGATTTGGATTTACCGCATTCTTTTTCTGCCGCTGTTCCTGATTTCGTGCCCGTATTACTTCGGCCGCATGATTCGGCGCGGCGGCTACGCCAAGGATTTTTCCCACCGCTTCGGCTGCGTTCCCGCGCTCCCGCCGCGCCGCGCGGGAACGCATCGCTTGTGGATTCAGGCTGTTTCCGTCGGCGAGACCGAGGCCGTCGTCCCGCTGCTGCGCGCGTTCAAAGAGCGCGGCGACGTTGAAGTCGTGCTGACGACGACGACGAGCACCGCCTACAAAATCATCCGCGAAAAATACGCGGACCTCGTCACGGCTTACGCGTGCTTCCCGATGGATTTCCTGCCGTTTTCCGCGAAGGCGTGGCGCCGCTTCGACCCTTCCGCCGCCGTGCTGATGGAAGGCGAGCTTTGGCCCGAACACATCGCGCAGGCGCGTTCCCGCGGCGTTCCCGTCTTCGTCGTCAACGCGCGCCTTTCCGACCGTTCCTTCCGCCGCTGGCGCGCGTCCGGCTTCATCGCGCGGCGGCTTCTCGCGCAGATCGACTTTTTCTGCGCGGGAACGCGGAACGACTTCGCCCGATTCCGCGCCCTCGGCGTTCCCGCCGAAAAAATCGCGCTCACCGGCAACATGAAGTTCGACGCCGCCGCCGGCGACGCTTTCGGCAAAGCCGACGCCGCCGCGCTGAAAAAGGAGCTCGGTTTCCCGCCGGACGCTCCCGTGCTGCTCGGCAGCTCGACGTGGCCGGGCGAAGAGGCGATGCTGCTGGAAACCTTCGCCCTGGCGCGGGAACGCATCCCGGATCTGCGCCTGCTGATTTGCCCGCGCCATGCCGAACGCCGCGCCGAAATCGTCGCGCTGCTCGAAAAAACCGCGTGGCGCTGGTTTCTGCGTTCCCGCACGAAGCCCGAAGATGTTCCCGTCGCCGCCGACGTCTGCGTCGCCGACACCACGGGCGAACTGCGCCGCCTGACGCACCTCGCGCAGCTCGCCTTCGTCGGAAAATCGCTTCCGCCGAACAACGGCGGCCAGACGCCGATCGAGTGCGCCGCCGTCGGCGTTCCCGCCGTCTACGGTCCGGCGATGACGAACTTCAAGGACGTTTGCCGCAGCCTCGAAGACTGCGGCGCCGCCGTGAAAGTCCGCGATGCCGCCGCCGCGCGGGAAAAGCTGCTCGCGCTGCTCGCCGATCCCGCCGCCCGCGCGGAAATGAGCCGCGCAGCGCAGACTTGGCATCGCGGGAACCAGGGCGCGACGGCGCGCGTCGTCTCCTTTTTCGAAAGCGTTTTTTCCGGAGAGCGGGCGCGGGGAAAATGAGGGAACAGCCGCGCAGCATCCCGCGCGTTCCCGCGCCTCGCTTTTTTCGCGGAATCGCGCCGCTTTTCGCCGCGGCGGTTTGTCTGCTTTCAGCCGCGTGCGGTCCGCGGGAGCGCCCCGTCGACGTCGCCGCGCGCGAAGGCATTCTGCTCGTCGGGAACGGCGGCGAGCCCGCCGCGCTGGATCCGCAGCTCGTGACGGGCGTCATCGAGTCGCGGCTGATGCTCGCGCTTTTCGAAGGACTCGCGCGCTATGATCCGCGGACGCTCGAGCCGCGCCCGGCGATCGCCGAAAGCTGGGAATTTTCGCCCGACGGTCTGCGCTGCACGTTCCGGCTGCGCGGGAACGCGCGCTGGAGCGACGGACGGCCCATCACGTCCGCGGATTTCCTGTTTTCGTTTCGGCGGCTGCTTTCGCCGAAGCTCGCGTCGCCGTGCGCTTCGCTTTTCTTCGCTCCCGTGAAGAACGCGCTCGCGTTCGCGAACGGGGAAATCGCGGATTTTTCGCAGGTCGGCTTTTCCGCGCCCGACGCGCGCACCGTCGTCGTCGAGCTCGCCGCGCCGTGCCCGTATTTTCTCGCGCTCGTTTGCCATCCGAGCTGGAGCGCCGTTCCCGCGCACGTCATTCTCAAATTCGGAAAAATCGACGAACGCTCGACTCTTTGGACGCGCCCGGAAAATTTCGTCGGCAGCGGGCCGTTCCGCCTCAAGAGCTGGCGCGTCGCCTACCGCATCGAAGTCGAAAAAAATCCGCATTATCGCGACGCGGAAAACGTTCGGCTGAACGGCATCCGCTTCGACGCCCTCGAAGACCAGTTCGCGGAAGAGCGCGCGTTCCGCGACGGGCAGTATCACGTCACGAACACCGTGCCGCCGTCGCGCGTCGCCGTGCTGCGGGAACGCGGCGATCCCGCGCTGCGCCTCGATCCGTATTTTTCCACCGCGTTCATCCGCGTCAACTGCTCCCGCCCGCCGCTGAACGACGTGCGCGTGCGCCGCGCGCTTTCGCTCGCGCTCGACCGCGAGGCGCTGGCGGAGCGCGTCCTGCGCGCGGGGGAAACGCCGGCATATTCCTTCGTTCCCGCGTTTGACGGCGTTCCCGCGTCCGCGGAATGCTCGCCGCGCCGTTCCCGCGCGGAAGAGCTGGCGGAAGCGCGCCGCCTGCTCGCCGAAGCCGGCTTTCCCGGCGGGAAGGGCTTTCCCGAGATTTCCTACCTGTTCAACACTTCCGACGGCGCGCAATTTTTCGCCCAGGCGATTCAGGAAATGTGGCGGAAAAATCTCGGCGTGAAAGTTTCCCTGAAAAATCAGGAATACAAGGTTTATCGCGTCAGCATGGAGCAGGGCGATTACGACCTCGCGCGCTCCGCGTGGAGCGGCGATTATCTCGACTCGACGACGTTCCTCGATCTTTTTTCTTCCGCGTCGAACATGAACTGGACCGGCTGGACTTCCGCGGACTACGACCGCCTGCTCGGCGAAGCCGCGCGGGAACGCGACGCCGCCGCGCGCGCGGAACTGCTCCGCGACGCGGAAAAAATTCTCGCCGCGGACGTTCCCGTGATTCCGACCGTTCACAGCCGCAACAAATTCCTGATTCGTCCCGAAGTGCGCGGATGGTTCCCGAACCTGCTCGACATCCATCCCTACAACAACGTTTTTCTGCGGAAAACGCCGGAAAAATGAGTCTTGCCGTTTTCCCGCGCGGGAACGATTTTTTCGCCGCGCGGATTTTCGCGAAATCAAGCAATGAAGCGGGGCGGCGCGCCGTTTTCTCCCGGCGGAGGAAACGGGCGCGGGAAAGAGCTTTACGTTCGACGAATTTTCTGATTCAATTCTTAAATTCTTTTATTTTTGCTGTTCAGTCAGTCAAGAGAGTCGGTCAAAAGTTTATTTCGTATGTGCTATGAAAATATCGCTTCGAGAAAAAACTTCCGGGAGGACGGTTTTTGTACCCCCCCCCCATTCGGTGAGCGGAAACTCATGATTTCCGACCGCTTCCGCGTCTCCGCGGGAGCAGCGAAAAAGTGCTTCGCGCTCGCCGCGTTTTCCGCGGCGCTTGCGCTTCCCGCGTTCGGCGAGATCTCCGAAACGCTTTATTACGACGGCGGTCATACAACGTTTTGGGATACGTTCCATACCTACAATTGGGGGCACACGGCCACCAACAAAGACCGCCTTTATTTCGGAAACGAGACCATTGACGAGTTTTTTATTGGGACCACGCCGGAAGTAGATACGAGATTCGTTTTTGCGGAAACGGCGGGACCGAACGGTTCCGGCGGTGAAGTTGAAGACAAAGTCGTGGAAATCCTTAATGACGTGACGCCCGGCGAAGTCGTCATCGAAAGCGGAGATTACACCTTTACGGTCATGCAGTGGGGCAATATCCACGGCGTCGACATTGACGACCATTATGCGGACGGGACGATCGCCGGCTCGGGAAGCCTGACGGTGAACGCGGGCGCGTCGCTGATGATGTACATCGACAATTCCTACACGGGCGACACGGTCGTCGCGGGAACGCTGTCGACGGACGTGCATCCGGACTCCGAAGATTCCAAATACGGCTCCGGGCATCATGCGTTCGGCACGGGCGCGCTGCGCGTCGAGAGAACGGGAACGGTGAACCTGAACGGGACGGTCCAGAGCAACAGCGCGGCGGAAATCGCGGGAACGCTCAATCTCGGCGAGAACAAATCCGTCGCGGAAGCGGCCTACAATCCGTTCGCGGCGGCGACGGGAGCGGTTTCGCTGGTTTCCGGCGGCACGCTCGATCTCGGCGGGAACGCGAACGTCACGATGCCGCTCGCCGTTTCCGGCGGCACGATCGCGC
>DVOG01000017.1 GCA_018713755.1 Candidatus Spyradosoma merdigallinarum
GTTTCCGCCGAGGAAATCCGCGTCCCGGAAATCCGCGCGCTCGGTCCGGATTTTTCGGCGAACGCCGACGTTTTCACCGAATTTTCGCCGACGGGAGCATTCCGCATCCGCACGTGGGGTTCCGTCGATCCCGTCTACATCGACGGGCGTCTGGGCTGGTTTTGGGAAAGAATCTGGCGCGACATGAAGCTTGCGCCGAGCGAAAAGCGTCCGCGCGCCGACATCGACGTTCACGGGAACTGGGGCGACCGCTGGGAACGCGTCTTCGGCGCGATCGCCGGCGAAAACTGCTTCGCGAACGGCGTCCTCGTGGACAAAGTGCGCCTGCGCGTCTGCGAAGAGCCGCAGATCATCGCCGCCTTCGACATGGGCTTCGAGCGCGGAAAAGATCTCGTGACGGGAACGCTTCAGTGGCATTACGCCATGGAGCCGACGTATCATTTCCGCGATTTCCGTTTTCTTTTCGAAGGATCCATCCCGCCGAAAGACGTCCTGCAGATCGTCGGCGAAGGGCTGCCGGAAGCCTTGTCCGAGCTCGAGACCGCTGGGCCGGGGACGGCCGTCGTTTCCGGGCTTTTCAGCGGCGACGATTCGCTCATGCGCGTCAACGTGAGCGGAAGCGTTCCCGGGGAATTTTCGATTTTCGGCATTCGCGGCGAAGACTTCAGCGGCGACATCATTTACGACAACGGCGTCGTTCTCGTGGGCAATCCCTTTTCGGCGCGCTCGGATTCGGGAACGATTTCGGGAAAAATCCTCGTGCGGCTTCCGGAAGACGGCGCGGGAGCGGCGGGCTCGGTCGTCGATCTCGATTTGGAGCTGAAAAACGTGCGCCGTTCCCGCCTGACGGACGCGTTTTCCGCTCTCGCCGCGCACGTCGGCGCTCCCGCGATTTCCTCGACGCCGGAAAAGGGCGCGGCGGAAACCCCGCCCGCGGACGAACGGGAAGAATCTCCCGAAGAGGGCGAGGACGCGGAGTGGTCCCGCGTCGACGCGGTGTTCGCGGGAACAATGACCGTTCCCGACATGCACACGCTCGACGCCGCCGGAAAATTCTCGCTGCACGAAAAAGACCTTTTCGAACTTCAGGTTTTCGGCGGATTTTCCCGTTTGCTGGCTTCGATGAACATCGATCTGACGACGTTCATGCTGAACCGCGCCGAAGGCACGTTCACCGTGCGCGACGGCGTCGCCTTCTTCCCCGATCTTCGCGTTTACGGGAGAAACGGGGAGGTCGACGTGCGCGCCGACGTCGCGTTCCCGGAACTGAAAATCCGCGGCGAAGCGGTGTTCCGCAATCTGCGCGGCACGCGGATTCCGCTGCTCGGAAGACTCGTCAAATGGGGTTCGTCCTCGACCGAAATGCTCCCGGTGGAAATCAGCGGCACGCTCAACGACATCAAGTGGTCGGTTTCGCCGACGCTCTCGCGCATGTGGTCGGATCCCGACGACGACTACGGCATTGTCCCGGAGCGCGTTCCCGCGGAAGCGCCGGAAGAGCCCTGACGTTCCCGCGCGGGAACGCCGCGAGGCGCGCGCCTCTCCCGTCGTGTTCTTCCCTTGATTTCGCCTGCGCGATGGCGTAATTTTTTCCGCTATGAATTTCACGAAAATGCACAGCGCCGGGAACGATTACGTTTACGTGAACGGATTCGAGGAAAAAATCGCCGATCCCGGCAGGCTCGCCGCGGAAATCAGCCACCGCCATTTCGGCGTCGGCTCCGACGGGCTCGTGATCGTGCTTCCCTCGCAGACCTGCGATTTCCGCATGCGCATGTTCAATGCCGACGGCAGCGAGGCGGAAATGTGCGGGAACGCCGCCTGCTCCGTCGGAAAATTCGTTTTCGACAACGGGCTGACGGACAAAAAGGAATTCACGCTGGAAACGCTCGGCGGCGTCAAGCACATCGAGCTCGGCGAGGGCGACGCCGCGCGGCGGCAGGTGCGCGTCGACATGGGCGCGCCGATTTTCGACGCGGAGAGAATCCCCGTCGCCGCGGAAACCTCGCCCGTCGTCGATCTGCCGCTCGAAGTCGACGGTAAGACGTGGCGCGCGACCTGCGTCTCGATGGGCAACCCGCACGCGGTGATTTTCACGGAAAACGTCGCCGCGCTGAACCTGCCGGAAATCGGCCCGAAGTTCGAGCATCATCCGGCGTTCCCGCGGCGGACGAACACGGAGTTCATCGAGGTTCTCTCCCCGGAACATTTCAGAATGCGCGTCTGGGAACGCGGCGCGGGCGAGACGTTCGCCTGCGGCACGGGAGCGTGCGCGTCGGTCGCCGCCGGCGTCCTCAAAAAACTCTGTTCCCGCCGCGTCCGCCTCGACCTGCTCGGCGGGCGGCTCGACGTCGAATGGAGCGAGGCCGACGGCAAAATCCGCCTCACGGGATTCCCGACCACCGTCTTCACGGGAACGTGGCGCTGAGCCGCCTTTCCCCGAAAACCTTTTTTCCGAAAAAGAAAAACGCAAAGCAAAGCCATGGCCATTGAATTTTTCGATGATTCGAACGGCATCGCCGACGTTCCCGGCTTCCGCACGGGCGCGGCCGCCTGCAACCTCCGCGGGAACGCGGACACGGCGCGTCTGGACGTCGCCGTGATCTTTTCCGAAAAACCCTGCACGGCGGCGGGCGCGTTCACGACGAACGACGTCAAGGCGGCGCCGGTTTACGTTTCGCAGGCGCACCTGCGCGGCGCGGCGGCGGGAACGCCCATGCGCGGCATCGTCGCGACCAGCGGGAACGCCAACGCCTGCACGGGCGAACAGGGCATGAAGGACGCCGCGGCGATGTGCGCGCTCGCCGCCGAAGCCTGCGGCGTTTCTCCCGAGCAGTTCTTCGTCTGCTCCACGGGGCGCATCGGCGTCAATCTACCGATGGAGAAAATGGCGCGCGGCATCGCCGAGGCCGCGAAAAATCTTTCGCGCGATCCCGCGGAATCCCTCCGCGCCGCCGACGCGATTCTGACGTCCGACACGCGCCGCAAGACCTGCACGGCGAAATTTTCCGTCGGCGGGAAAACCGTCACGGTCGCGGGCATGGCCAAGGGCGCGGGCATGATCGAGCCGGGCATGGCGACGATGTTTGGCCTGATCGCGACGGACGCGGAAATCGCGCAGCCGCTGCTGCAGAAGTGCCTTTGGAACGCCGTCGGACAATCGTTCAACTGCGTGACCGTCGACGGCGACATGTCGACGAACGACACCGTGCTCGTTCTCGCCGACGGCGAAAGCGGCGTCCGCGTCTCCGAAGACGACGCGGGAACGCTCGCCCTGTTCAAGGAAGCGCTCAACGCCGTGACCTTCGCGCTGGCGCGCAAAATCGTCGGCGACGGCGAAAAGATTTCCCGCGTCGTCACGCTGCGCGTCTTCGGCGCGCGCTCGGCGGCGGACGCGAACCGCATCGCGCGCTCGATCGGCAATTCCCTGCTCGTTAAGGCGTCGTGGTGCGGCGGAGACCCGAACTGGGGGCGGCTGCTCTGCGCGGCGGGCTACGCGAAATGCGGGATCGACCAGACGAAAATCGACCTTTTCTACGACGACGTTCCCGTCTTCCTCAAAGGCGAGCTCCAGGCGCAGAACGAAGCCGCCTGGCGGCGCGTCGTCCGCGAAAAGGAATTCGAAATCCGCATGCATCTGAACCTCGGCGTGCACGATTACCGGCTCATTTCCACGGATTTGACGGAAGCCTACGTCGATTTCAACAAAGGCGAATGAAGCCGAGAGAAAAAAGCCCGCTCCCGATGAAAAGTTTCCTGAAAACCGCGCGCCTCGCGCTCGCCGCCGCCTTCTCCGCCGCGCTGCTCGCCGCCGCCGTTCCCGTCTTCGGACAGGCGAACGACGTCGTCATCGGCGGCGGCATCCAGATCGACGTCCGGCAGGGCGTCTGCCCGATCAAAATCGAGTCCGACGATTCCGCGCTCGGCGGCTTCGTCCAGCGCGCGCTGAAAATGCACGGCGCGATCGACATGCGCAGCGGCGGGAACGTGCTGACCGTGCGCGTCGGCAGCCGCGGCGGAAATCTGTTCGCCGAAGGAAAGGCGTTCCCGCGGGAAATTCTCGTCGAGGGCGATTCCGACGAGGCGAAGCTGCGGCTGTGCGACGAAATTCTCGCCGCCGTCGGCAAGCTCTGGGGCTGGGATCTCAAGCCGCTTTTCTCCAAGACGAAAATCGCCTTCGCCGCGGGAACGGGCGCGAAGTCCGAAATCTACACGTCGAATCTGATGTTCCGCGGCACGCGCCGCGTCACGAGCCACGGCTCGCGCTCCATCATGCCGCACTGGGATCCGGCGGGAACGCGCCTGCTCTACACGACGTATTTCAAAAGCGGCGCGGCGGACGTGTATTCCGTCGACCTCGCCAGCGGCGTCGCGACGCGCTTCGCCGCTTACCGCAACACGAACACCGGCGGCGCGTTTTCGCCCGACGGCAAAACCGTCGCGCTCGCGCTTTCCGCGCGCGGCCCGATGAACATCTACCTCGCTCCCGCCGACGGCGGCAGCGCGAAAATCCTCGTGCGCGACGGCGACACGTCGACTTCGCCCTCGTTTTCGCCCGACGGCAAAACCATCGTTTTCACGAGCGGCGCCGCCGGCGCGCCGCGCCTCTACACCGTTCCCGCGGCGGGAGGAAAAAAGAGCCGCATCGCCATTCCCGGCTTTTCCTACGCGACGGAACCGGCGTGGAACCCCGTGTTCCCGTCGAAAATCGCCTTCTGCTACAATCGCCGCGGAAAAATGGCGGTCGCCGTCTACGACCTGAAGACGGGGCGCGCCTTCGACGTGGGCGCGCTCACCGGCGCGCGCCGCTACTCGCATCCCGTCTGGTGCGCGGACGGACGCCACCTCGTCGTCACGGAAGAAGTCGGAAAATCCTCCGCGCTCGCGCTCGTCGACGCGGGAAATCCCGACCGCGCGAAGTTCACGCGCATCAGCCCGGACAGCCTTCCCGGCGCCTGCGATCCCGACGCGCTCATTCTCGAGTGAGCGCGTTCCCGTTTCCCTTTCCTTCATGATTTTTCCGCCATGGACAAAACGCAGATTCTCGAAGCTCTGAAAACCGTGACCTATCCGGGGCTTTCCCGCGACATCGTCTCTTTCGGCCTGGTCAAAAGCGCGGAAATCGCGCCGGACGGCGCCGTTTCCGTCGAAATCGCCGTGACGACGTCCAAGCCGGAAATTCCCGAACAGCTCAAGACCGCCGCGGAGAGCGCGCTCGCCGCCGCCGGCGTTCCCGCGGAAAAAATCTCCGTCAAGGTCGGCGCGACCGTTCCCGCCGCTCCCGGCGCGGGAACGCCGCCGCCGCGCCGCATCCCCGGCGTCCGCCGCGTCATCGCCGTCGCCAGCGGGAAGGGCGGCGTCGGAAAGTCCACCGTCGCCGTCAACCTCGCCGCCGCGCTCGCGCAGGTGCTGGAAGAAGATGGCGTCGCTCCCGCCGCGGGAAGCGTCGGCGTCCTTGACTGCGACATTTACGGCCCGAGCGTGCCGATGATGCTCGGCGCGCATGAACAGCCGACGCTGCGCGGCGAAAAAATCGTCCCGCCGGAAGCGCACGGCATCAAGGCGCTTTCGCTCGGCATGATGCTCGACGAGGACACGCCCGTCGTCTGGCGCGGTCCCGTCGTCGGCAAGGCGATTCGACAGTTCGCGGAAGACGCGGACTGGGGCGCGCTCGAAGCGCTCGTCGTCGACCTGCCGCCGGGAACGGGCGACGCGCAGATCACGCTCGTGCAGACGCTCGCGCTCGACGGCGCCGTCATCGTCACGACGCCGCAGGAGGTCGCCGTTTCCGTCGCCCGCCGCGGCGCGCGCATGTTCGAAAAGGTGAACGTGCCGCTCGTCGGCGTCGTCGAGAACATGAGCTGGTTCGAAAATCCCGCGGACGGTTCCCGCGAATACATTTTCGGAAAAGGCGGCGGCGCGAAGACCGCCGCGGCGCTCGGCACGGATCTGCTCGGCGAAATTCCCGTCAGCGCGGAAATCCGCTCGGGCGGCGACGCGGGAACGCCGATCGTCCTCGCCGCGCCGCACTCCGTTCCGGCGCAGATTTTCCGCTCCGTCGCGCGGGAAATCCTTCGCCGCTTCTGAGCGCGGAGGTCCGCTCCCGCAGCGGGAAAAAACGCGCTTGACGCCCGCGCGTTTTGCGGGCTTAATCTGTCTTCACATTTTTCGCGGTCAGGTAGCTCAGTCGGTAGAGCAAGGGACTGAAAATCCCTGTGTCGGCGGTTCGATTCCGCCCCTGACCACCACTTTCTTTTTCATGGTATTCTTGAGAGTCCGCGGCGCTTCGGCGTGCGCGGGCTTTCTTTTTTTCGCCCGTCGCGGGATCGGGCGGGAACGCCGCCGGCGCGGCGGTTCAGGCGGCGGCGCGGGAACGGACGATTTCGGAAAGGAAGCGCGCGAAGGCGGGCGAAGCGTTCAGGCAGGGCACGGCGCAGAAGCTTTCGCCGCCGGCGGCGAGAAAGAGCTCGCGCCCGGCGACGCCGATTTCCTCGAGCGATTCGAGGCAGTCGGCGACGAAGCTCGGCGAAACGACGGCGAGGCGCCGCGCGCCCTCCGCGGGCAGCGCGCGCAGACGCGCGTCCGTCGCCGGGCCGATCCATTTTCCGCGTCCGAAGCGCGATTGGAACGCCGCTTCCCAGCGTTCCCGCGGCAGGCGCAGCGCGGCGGCGAGCTTTTCCGCGGTCGTCAGGCATTCGGCGCGGTAGCTTTCCGCGCGTTTCGCGGCGGCGGGAACGCCGTGAAAGGAAATCAGCAGTTTGTCGAAGGCGCGTCCGCGCAGGGCGTTTTCCGTCGTTTCGGCGAGTGCGCCGACGTAGCCGGGCTCGGCGAAAAACGGCGCCGCGAAGCGCAGGCGGATCTGCGGCGCGCGCTTCCGGAAAACCTCTTTCGCGCGTTCCGCCGCGGAGTCCCACGAGGACTCCGCGCGCTGGGGAAAAAGCGGGATCGCGAAAACGTCCCGCGCGCCCGCCGCGCGCAGTTCCCGCGCCGCCGCCTCGAGGCCCGGTTCGCCGCAGCGCATCGCGCACAGCACGCGCGCGTTCCCGCCGAGCTCCCGCGCGACGCGCGCGCGTAGGCGTTCCGTTTCCGCGATGAGCGGCGATCCTTCCCGCGTCCAGATTTTCGCGTAGCGCGCCGCCGATTTTTTCGCGCGGAAAGGCAGAATGACGCCCTCAAGCAGCAGTTTGCGCAGCGGGAACGGCAGAGCGATCACGCGCGGGTCGTCGAGAAATTCCCGCAAAAAAGCGCGCACCGCGGGAACGGTCGGCGCGGCGGGAGAGCCCAAATTCAGCAGGACGACGGCGTCGGGCGTCGGCATGGCGCGCGGCGGGAACGCGAAGTCAGCGGATGTGCACGACGCATTCGTAAATCGCCGGACCGAGAATTTCCAGCGAGGAGCGCAGGCCGTCCGGCGTTCCCGGCAGGTTGACGATCAGCGCGTGGCTGCGGATGCCCGCCGTCACGCGGAGCAGCACCGCCGTTTTCGTCGTCTCGTAGTATTTCATGCGCAGAATTTCGCCGAAGCCCGGCAGCTCCTTTTCGATGACGAGCCGCGTCGCCTCCGGCGTGACGTCGCGGCGCAGCGGTCCCGTGCCGCCGGCGGTGAGCACGAGCGTGCAGCGGTCGTCGTCCACGAGCGAGCGGATCGCGTCGGCGATGCGGTTGCGGTCATGCCTTACGATGCGCGTGACGAACTTGATGTCCTCGCCGAGCAGCTCGACGAGCTGTTTCTCGATTTCGATGCCGCTCAAATCCGGCGTCCGTCCGGAAAAGGCGCTGTCGCTGATGGTAAGGCGTCCGATTCTCAACATAACGCCGCCGATTATGCGGCGTCTTCCCGCCGAGGGAAACGAAAAAAACGGCGGGAACGCGGGCGGAAATGCTCCCGCGCGGGCGAGCTCGCTCAGGCGGCGGGGGCAGATCATCATCACGATTTGAGAAAATACGGGATTTCTTCGGCGTATTCCTCAAAAAGCGCTTTGACTTCTTCGGCGAAAGAAACGCGCTTGTGGTGTTCCCGCTGATTTTTCACGTAATTGAAAACGGCGGACTTTTCTCTTTCCGAACACGAAAAAACCGCGTATTCCGTCGCCCATCCGCTGAAGAGCGGAAATTCCGCCTTCGACGCTTTCAGCCAGCGGCTTGAGTTCGCTTTGACGTCCCGCACGAGTTCCGCGATCGAAATCGACGCCGACAGCCTGACGAGCAGATGAAGATGGTCTTCCATGCCGTTGATTCTCAGCAGTGCGGAACCGCTTTTTTTCACGATGCCCCAAATATATCTGTAAAGCTTCTCCGAGGCGTCAAGCTCAAGAGCGGGAACGCCGGCTTTGGTGCGGAAAACGATGTGGATGTAGACGGAAGTCAGACTCATGAGGGAGCGCGGGAAAGGAAAGATTTTGGAGAGGTCTGCGGAGGTTTTTCAAGGCATTTTTTACGCGGGCGCGGGCGGGGAGGCCTCCGGCGGATTGTGCCGCCTCTCCGAGGCTCGGGGCGTATTTTAGGCGCGCTGTCCCCGGGCTCACGCCCGGGGTTTTCGGGGTTGTTTCGCCTCTCCGAGGCTCTGACGCTGCGGGAACGCCGAGAAAACGGAGGCGTCGGGCGGAGCGGCGCGGGAACGGTCGGGCAGTGCGGATGCATCGGGAGCGGCGCGATCGGGTGCAGGCGGATGCGCTCCCGCGTTTTGTGCGGCGCGATGGGCGAGCGCCGGAGGCGCGTCACAACCCAAGAAACCCCATGCGCGAGCATGGGGACAGGGATCGCAGAAAAAACCGGGAGCTTCGGAGAAGCGGCACAATCATCCCGCGCGGGCGAGCTCGCTCAGGCGGCGGGGGCGAGTTCGGGCAAAAAGGAGATTCGGCTGAACTCGGCGCCGCGGGCGCGCTCCGCCTTGTCGAGGTCAAACGCCGCCTGCAGGTTGAGCCAGCTCTGCGCATCGGTCCCGAGCGTCCGCGCGATGCGGATGGCGGTTTCGGCGGAAACGCCGCGGCGGCGGTTGCAGATGCCGCTGACGACGGAAGGGTCTATCCCGGAAGCGGCGGCGAAGCGCCGGCGGGAAACGCCGAGCTCCTCAAGCGTCTCCCGGAGCAGGTCTCCGGGATGCGGAACTTCAAATTTGGGCTTTCTTGCGGACATGGCGGGGAAAATTTTCAGTTTCAATGGTAATCAATGAAGCGGACGTCGAAGGCGTTTCCGTCTTCAAAGCGAAAGATGATGCGCCAGTGGTCATTGACGCGAATGGAATAAAAACCGCGCAGTTTCCCGCGGAGCGCCTCGAGCCGATTCGACGGAGGCATGCGCAAAAACAGCACGGAAGCGGCCGCATGAATGAGTCGGAGGCGAAAAAAAGCGCGCTCCTGGACGTCTGCCGGGATTTTAGGGAGAGGTTCGCGGCGGAACAGGCGCTCCGTCGCCTTGTCTCCGAAGCTCATGATCATGTCCGCAAAGGATGGAGCGGCGCGGACGCGGGAACGGTGGGGCAGTGCAGATGCATCGGGAGTTGCGCAGGCGGACGCGGGCGGATCTGCTCCCGCGCTGCGGGAACGCGGGCGGGATGAGCGCCGGAGGCGCGTCACAACCCAAGAAACCCCATGCGCGAGCATGGGGACAAGGACGCAGAAAAAACCCGGGAGCTTCGGAGAAGCGGCACAATCATCCCGCGGGCGCGTTTTCTTGTTTGCGTTCCGACGGGAAGGTCGTAAAATGCGCGAAAACCAGAATAGCGTTTTTGTTCCTCCGATAAATTCGTTCACCCCCTTTTTTCCATCAGCTATGAAACTCCGTTCGACGCTCTTTTTCGCGGCCGCTTCCCTTTCCGCGTCCGCGCTTCTTCCCGTCGCCGCGACGACCTCCGCGTTCTTCGCCGCCTCCGCCGTTCCCGCTCAGGCGGAGAACGTGACGCTGACGCAAAACGGCTACACGAATCTCGGCGGGACGGATCAAACCGGCACGGGCAACACCTACACTTACGACGGCGGCGAGGACGACAAGGTCGGTTCCTGGATCGGGTGGACCGCCGAGAATGCGAATACTCACGCCGACGTCGCGTTCAGCGGCACGCTTTCCGGGGACGGGCTGATCGGTTTCTATGTCCGAAACGGGAACGGACAGGGATACATGGTCAACAGTATCGATTTGTCCGGCATTTCCGCTGACAATTTCACCGGGCGACTGACAGCCGTTAACCCATGGGCCAATAACGTTTTTGTCAAAGTGAGCGGGACGGCTTTGTCCGATGCCGAGTTCGCTTTCGCCGGCTTGGGATATGAGGAAGAGTCTTGGAAATATGACCGCGGAACTCAGAATACAGGACGCGGCAACGATACGCTTTACGTCGCGACCGGCGGCGCGACGCTGGCGGGCGTTTCCGGCACGTCGCAGGGATTTGCGAGCGGCGAATGGCAGTTTAACGCTCACGAGTTCATTCTTGCCGAAACGGCGGGCGCTGTGCTGACGCTGGCGGGAAGCGGCGACTATGCGTTTTACGGCACGGTCGGCGCGTCGAACAGCCGCGTCGGGGTCTCGGTGACCGACGGCACGACGCAGACTTTCGGCGGCTCCTCCAACTTCCTGGCCGCCGTCACGATTGAAGAAGGCTCGACGCTGAAAGTCGGCACGGGCTCGATTACCGGCGCGATTACCGGCACGGGAACGCTCGAAAAAGTCGGATCGGGAAGGCTCGAAATCTACCACCGCGACGGCAACGCCGCTCATATCAGCGAATTCACCGGAAAAATCAAAGTCTCCGAGGGAACGTTGCTCTACACGCTCCCCTACAGCGACTCGACGCTCAACGCGAATCTGGAAATCGCGGCGGGCGCGACCTTCGCCGATAGCCCTATCTGGAAACTCTCGCTGACGGTGGCGGGCGAACTTTCCGGCGCGGGAACGCTCGCTTTGGGAGCTCCCGAAGGGGAGAACCAGGGCGACGGCTTCCGCGAAGTCAGAATCAACGGGAACACCGCGAACTTCACCGGCGAATGGCAATTGGCGACGGCGAGCAGCACGGCCGCCGGTAACCGCCGCGTCAACGGCATTTTGAATTCGGCGGACGGCGTCTTCGGCGGCGTCGTCTCCTTCGTCGATTCCGGCTCGGACGCGACGAAGACTTCCGCGAAACTTTCGCTCGCCAAAGACATGACGATCGGCGGGCTCAAGGGCGACCTGACCGCCGTGAGCGTCGAATCGACGGACTCGGCGGCGTCGCGCGCGCTGACGATTTCCCTCGCCGAGGGCGCAGACCTCGCCTACGCGGGAACGATCGCCTCCTCGATTTCCTCGCTCACGATCACGGGCGCGGGAACGCAGACGCTTTCCGGCTCCGTCGCGGCGGGCTCCGTCGTCGTCTCCGGCGGCACGCTGGTCTTTGACGGCTCGGCGTCGATCGCGACCGGCGGGAGCGGCGCGCTCTTCACCGTTTCCGGCGGCACGCTGAATTTCGGCGACAACGCGCAGCTCGCGCTGACGGGAACGGGAAACCTTTCCTCCTTCACGCTTTACACGGCGACGGGCGGCACCGTCGACATCTCCGCGCTCGATTATTCCAATTTCACCTGGAACGGCGAGGCGCTGAGCTCCCGCGCGGAAATTTCTAACGCCGACGGCGTCCTCACGTTCACCAACACGGAATTTCTGAACCTCATCTGGGCGGGAACGGACAACAACAACGTCTGGAATCAGGACGACGAAGCCAATACGATTTGGACGGTCAACGGATCGGAAGGGAGCAATTATTTCGCGGAGGGCGACTCCGCGACGTTTGACGGGACGGCGGAAACCTCCACCGTCGTGGTCGGGTCCGACGTTTCCGCGGGAACGATCACCGTTTCATCCGCGACGACCTTCAACGCCGCCACGGGCGGAGCCTACACCGTGACCTCGAACACGCTCAACGCCACGGCCGGAATCACCATCGGCGAGGGCGTCACGTGGGCGCTTGCGGGACAGCAGGCGACCGGCGAAAATTCCCTGCTGAGCAAATTCTCCGGCGCGGGAACGGTCTCCTTCGCGACGAGCACCAACTACGGGAACGTGCTGAAATTCGCGGACGGCTTCACGGGAACGGCGCACATGACCGCGGGGAACTTCACCATCAACGAATCGAAGTTCGGCAGCACGCTGGTGCTCGGCGACGGCGTCAATTTCCAGCTCACCGGCGGCTCTTCCGTGCAGATCGGCGGGGAATCGGCCGACACCGGTTGGACGCACGTCGCCGGCTCGGAAATCGTTCTCGAGGGCACTTCGCAGATTCACCAAAACAGCAGTGCAAACCTGATGATTAACGCCGACGTCTCCGGCTCCGGCACCTACGACAGCCGAGGCGGCGGCGCGCTGATTTTCAACGGGAACGTCAAGCTCGGCGGCTTCATTGCCACGCGCTCGGGCAACGGCGCGACGACGTTCACGGGAGCGCAGAACACGATAGGCGATCTTCGCTTCGGTCAAGCTACCGTCAATTTCGGCACCGAAAACGCGTCGGCCGGCACGGAAATTTCTTCCGTGACGACGGTCGGCAGCATTGTCATGGGGCATACGAACAACGCCGGGACGCTGAATGTGCGTGCTGATGCGGCTTTGACGGTAACCGGCAGCTCCATGAGCACGGGCGGAAGCGCCGGCTCGTTCATGATCGGGAATTACCCTCAGGCGCAGACCGTGAACGTTTCGGGCGCGCTGAATCTGCAGAACGCGGGAATCACGACGCGCGACGGCACGGGGACGGTCAACATCCTTGAGGGGGGCGAAGTCAATTTCAACGTCGGACTGACGACGGCTTCCAACAACAGCGGCGCGGCGCGGGCGACCGTAGTTTTGGAAAGCGGCGGCCGTATGAATATCGGCTCCGGCGGAATCACCGAAAGCACGACGTTGGGCCTGACGCTCAACGGCGGAACGATCGGCTCGCTCGCCGAATCGTGGTCGTCTTCCCGCGCGATGACGCTCGGCGGGAACGTCACCTTCGACACGACGCTGATGGAATTCAACGCCTCCGGCAAAGCGACGGAGACGGAAAACGGTTCCTCCGTCACGCTCTCCGGCGTGCTCGGCGGTTCCGGCACACTCGTGAAGACGGGCGAAGGAACGCTGACGCTTTCCGGTGCGCTTTCCCACACGGGCGGCACGACGGTCGAAGCGGGAACCCTGCAGCTCATGCTCGGCGGCGACTACGCGTCGGGCGACATTTCCGTCGCGTCGGGCGCGACGCTGCAGCTCTCGTCCGCGGGCGACGCCGTCGACTTCGGCGGCACGGCGGATGCTCCCGTCACGCTGACGCTCGGCGAGGGCAGCGTTCTTTCCGTCGGCGAGGGGACGGTGAACCTCACGGCGGGAACGACGCTCGCGTTCACCGGCGCGGACGGCGCCGCCGTCGACGCTTCCGAGGCGACGCTGACCTACCGCAGCGGCGAAGAAGGCGGCACGCTTTCTTTCGCGGACAGCCGCGAGCTCGGCGCCTTCGTCTTCGACTCGCAGGGCACGGTTTCTTCCGCGAGCGTCGGCAAGAGCGCGACGCTTTCCGCCGGCGAGCTGAGTTTCGCCGCCTCCGCCAATCGCGCCGCGGAAATGAGCGGCGCGGGAACGCTCGCCGTCGGGAAAATTTCCGTGAACAACACGCGCAGCGGGAACGAAATCAGCGTCGGCACGCTTGAGCTGACGCAGGCGGAAGCGGAAATTTCCGTCGCGCGCAACGGTTCGCTTGAAATTTCTTCCGATAAGATCGTCTTCTCCGAGGGCGTCGAGGACGGCACGCTCGTGAAGACGGGGGCGGGCACGCTGACCGTCGGCGACGCGTTCCAGGACGATTTCGCCGGTTCGCTGCGCGTCGACGCGGGAACGGTTTCCACGAATCTGCTGAATCTCAGCGGCGCGCTGAAGCTGGAGGCGGGAACGACTTTCGACGGTTCCGTCAACGCGGCAACGGGATCTATCGTAAGCCTCGGCAATGGCGCGCGTCTCAACGGCGATCTCATGCTTGAGGGCGCAACAGCGACGCTCGGCGAGGCGACCGTCACGGGAGACCTGACGGTCTCCGGCTCAGAAATGACCTTCAACGGCACGGTCTCGGGCATCGGCACGCTGACTTGGGGCGACGGGAACGGCATCAACCTCGGCGACGCGTTCCGCGCGGAAATTTCCTCCGCGGGGAACGGCGTGCTGCTCGACTTCAACGTCGGGCTCGACGGCGACGGGACCGCGCTCACGGAAGATTTCGACTTCGACTTCGACGCCTCGGCGCTCGAGGACAGCTTCCTCGGGCGCGACGTCGAGCTCGTCTACAACGAAAAGGACACGAGCATCGAAATCGTCGTCACGGGCGCGCTGGTCTGGAACGAGACCGTCACGCACTGGACGGTTTCCGGCGCCGGCAGCTCCGGCCACGAGCATGACCAGTGGGACGTCGTGACGCGCGACGGCGTCTCGGAAAAAAGCGCTTTCTTCAAAAACGACGATTTCGTCCAGTTCACGACGGCGGGCAACACCCGCCTCGTCGGGATCGTCGACGACGACTCGTCCTTCGGAACGGAACCGCTCGGGGACGGCATCGTCCGCACGGCGGGCATCGTCTTCGACATCGAAGGCGGCGGCACGTTCACGCTCCAGTCGCAGAAACGCTACAACGACAACGGCGAACTGGTCGACGGCGGTCAATCTTTCCTCGATTCGACGGAGCAGGGCAATGACGAGGGCATCACGGACGAGGGCATCACGGTGCTCAGCGGCAACGTCACGATCGGGAAAAACGTCGACAACAACCTCGACGGCGGGACCAAGATTTACGGCGGCTCGCTCACGGTTTTCTCCGCGGATGCGCTCGGAAACGGGGCTGTGGAGCTCGGCGCTGCGGAGGCCTCGACCCGGACGACTCTCACGTTCGACGGGGAAGCCGCCAATTACCAGAACGAAGACGGCGAGCTCGTCGTCATTGACAGGGAAATCCGGATCGGGAACGCCAACGCGCAGATCGGCGTGACGAACGCCGACGCCGAGGTTTCGCTTGACCGCGTCGTGAAAAACGCGGCGGCGGAAGAAGGCGCCGCGCTGACGAAGCTCGGTGCGGGAACGCTGAAAATCGCCCGCGGCGATTACGCGGACGCGGAACTGCTGGACCGCGTCGCGGTCAACGCGGGAACGCTGACCTTC
>DVOG01000018.1 GCA_018713755.1 Candidatus Spyradosoma merdigallinarum
TCGTGGCGGCGTCGGCGAAAATCGGGAAAGACGTCAGCATCGGCGCCTTCTGCGTCGTCGGCGAGAACGCGGAAATCGGCGACGGCGCGGTCATCGAGGCGCAGGCGACGATCGGCCGCGGCGTTTCCGTCGGCGCGGGAACGCGCATCGAGAGCGGAGTGCGCATCGGCGCCTACACGCGCATCGGCGCGCGCGTCCACATTCTGCCCAACGCCGTGATCGGCGCGGACGGCTTCGGATTCATTCCCGTGGACGGGAAAATCGAAAAAATCCCGCAAATCGGGAACGTCGTCATCGAGGACGACGTCGAAATCGGCGCGGGAACATGCATCGACCGCGCGCGCTTTTCGTCCACACGCATCGGCAAAGGCACGAAAATCGACAATCTCGTTCAAATCGGACACAACTGCGTGATCGGAAAATACTGCTTCGTCTGCGGACAGGCGGGAATGGCCGGCTCGTCGACCGTCGGCGACTACGTCACGCTCGCCGGGCAGGCGGGGCTTTCCGGACACATCAAAATCGGAGACCGGGCGACGGTCGGGGCGCAGTGCGGCGTGCTCGGCGACGTCGAGCCCGGCGCGACCGTGCTCGATTCGCCCGCCATTCCCGTCGCGCTCGCGAAAAGGCTCATGGTGCTGAAAATGCGTCTGCCGGACATGTTCGCGCGCCTGAAAGCCGTCGAAAAGCAGCTGAGCCGCTGACCTGACGGCGAACGTTCCCGCGGGAACGACGCGCGGCGATGCTTTTTTTCTTTTCTTCGCCGCGCGGAGGCTTTATTTTCAGCACAGTTTTTAAATCTCCGTCTTTAAAGCACTATGAATCCCCAAACGCCCCCTCCTCCCGCCGGATTTCCGCAGGCGCCGAAATTGAATCTGCGCGGAGCGACTCCGCCGCCCGTCGCGGGCGGTTTCCCGCCGCCTCCCGCGGGCATGCCCATGCCCCCGCAGGGCATGCCGATGCCGCCTCCCGGCATGATTCCGGGCATGCCGGTTCCGCCTCCGGGCATGATGCCGGGGATGCCGACGCCTCCCGCGGGAATGCCCATGCCGCCGCAAGGCATGCCGATGCCGCCGCAGGCGGCCGTTCCTCCTTCGCCCGCTCCTGTGCCCGCGGCCGCGCATCCGCAGCCGGCGCTGAAGCCCCGCCCCGTCGCGGCGCCTCGCCCTGCGGCCGCTCCGACGCCGCACAAGCCGGCGGCGATTCCGCGTCCCGCCGCGGCGCCCGCTCCGCGCACGGTCGCGCGGCCCAATGCGGGCAAACCCGTTCCCGGCGCCGAACATGCGGCGGAAGCGGAAGCCGCGCCGGCGGAAGAATCGACGAAAGAATCGCCGATCTGCGCCGCGATTGACGTGCTCGCGCTCGCGGCAAGCGTCGCCGGGCTCGTGCTGTTCTATCTCGACTACACGAAAGCCGCAGTTCTTTTCTGAACCGTTCCCGCGCAGGTCACATTTTTTCTTTTTCCGATTATGTCTTCAGCAGCTGAATTGAACGAAGCCGATTTCGCCTCGGCGATCAAAACGGACGTTCCCGTCCTCGTCGATTTCTGGGCGCCCTGGTGCGGACCCTGCCGCATGCTCGCCCCCGTGATCGATCAGGTCGCGTCGGAAATCGGCGCGGCGGCGAAAATCTTCAAGGTCAACGTCGACGATTCGCCGAATCTCGCGGCGCAGTTCGGCGTGATGAACATCCCGACGCTCATCGTCTTCAAAAACGGCGAACCCGTCAAGAAGATGGTCGGCGTTCAAAGCAAAGACGCGATTCTCAAAGCGCTCGCCTGAGAAAATCCGCGAAGAAAAAGAAGCGTTCCCCGACGGGAACGCTTCTTTTTTTTCCCGCCGCGAGAGCGCGACGGAGAGAGCGAAGAAAGAAAAAGACCGTTCCCGCGCATTTTCTTGCGGGAACGGTTCTTTTTTGCGTCGAAACCGACGGGAATGTTTACGCGAGAGCCGCTTTCGCCTTTTCGACGATCGCGTTGAACGCGGAAGCGTCGTTGACGGCGAGCTCGCTGAGATTCTTGCGGTCGATGACGATCTGGGCTTTCTTCAGACCCGCGACGAGGCGGCTGTAGGTGATGCCGAGCGGACGGCAAGCCGCGTTGATGCGGACGATCCAAAGCTGGCGGAATTCGGCTTTGCGTTTGCGCCGGTGCGCGTAGGCGTAGCGATCCGCGCGATTGACGGCGTCTTCCGCGTGGCGGAAGCAGCGGGATTTCAGCCCGAAATAGCCTTTGGCCTGTTTGAGAACGCGTTTGCGGCGCGCTCGGGTTGCGGGTGCATTGGTGACTCTTGACATGTTGCTTTTCCTTCTTGTTTAAGACCGCCGGGCCGTCAGATTTTCGCCCGGCAAGTGCAGTTGTTCTTGCGGTTCGCGCGATTCCTTTCCGCGTTTTCAGGCGAACGGCATGGCGGACTTGAACGTCGCCTCGAAGCCTTCGTCCACGCGCTTGTCGTTCCCGCGGCGACGGCGAGCTTTGTTGCTCTTGTTGCGGAGGAGGTGGCGCGTGTTCGGAGAGCGGCGCATCAGTTTGCCCGTGCCGGTCTTCTTGAACCGTTTTGCGATGGATTTCTTAGTTTTTTGCATAAGAAAGAATGGAAATTAAACCGTTTCGAAACGTCTCTGTAAAGCAGAAAAAAGAGCGCTCCCGCGCCGGGAATTTTCCCTGACGGCGGGAACGCCGCTTTTCCCTGTTTCGCCGGAACGCGCGCTCAGGATTTCTTCTCCTGCGCGGCGGAAGGCGTCTGCTGCTCCTCGGCGGGAACGGTCGTTTCCGACCAGCCGCCGCCGAGCGCCTTGTAAAGCGAAATCATGGAAGAGATTTTCGCGAAGCGCGTCTGCACGATGGTCTGCTGCGAAGAGAACCAGTCATTCTGCGCGAGCAGCACGTCCAGGTAGACGCCGACGCCGCCCTTGAAATTTTCCGACGTGAGTTCGTAGCGGCGGCGCTGGGCGCGTTCCGCGAGCACGTCCGCTTCGAGGCGGCGCGAAATCGATTCCTGCACGACGAGCTGATCGGCGACCTCGCGGAACGCCGTCTGAATCGCCTTTTCGTAATTGGCGATTTCGATTTCCTTCTGCAGTTCGGCGACGTCGAGCTGCGCTTCGAGGCGGCCGTTGAAGTAATCGAAAATCGGCACGCGGACGGACGGGACAAAGCTCCACGTGCGCGCCGATCCCGTGAACAGGTCGTCGAGCTCCGTCGACGCCAGCCCGGCGGAACCGGTCAGGGAAATCGTCGGGAAGAACGCCGCGCGGGCGGCGCCGATGTTGGCGTTCGCGGCGCGCAGGGCGCGTTCCGCGGCGAGCACGTCGGGCCGAAGCACGAGCGCCTTGGACGGGATTCCCGCCGCGATCGGCTTGAGCAAGTTCGACTCCGAAAGCGGGAGCGCGGGAGCGTCGATTTGCGGGAGCGCGGTTTCGCCGACGAGCAGCGCGAGCGCGTTGACGGCTTGATCCCGCGCCTCGCGGAGCTGCGCCGTCGACGAAAACACGGTCTGATACTGCGCTTCCGCCGAAGTGTAATCCAGTTCCGTCGAAGTGCCCACATCGTAGCGCTCTTTGACCATGTCGCGGTATTTTTTCACCGTCTCGAGAGAATTTTCGGCGATGGCGAGCCGTTCCTCCGCGAGTTCGAGCGTGTAATACTGCATCGCGATTTCCGCGACGAGCGCGAGGCGGACGGCGCGTTCGTTTTCCGCGGCCTGCAGCCACTGTTCGAGCGCCTGGTCCGTGAGCGAGCGGACGCGGCCCCAAAGGTCGACCTCGTAGGCGGCGTCGACGCCGAGGCTGAACGCATTCGTCGTCATCGCGCGCCCCGTCTGCGAAAGATATTTGTTGGTGCGGGAACGCGAGAACGAGCCGTCCCCGTAGACGTCCGGGAGCAGCTCCGCCCACTGAATGTCGTATTGCGCGCGGACTTGCTCCACGGTCAGAATCGCGACGCGCAGGTCGCGATTCTTTTCGAGCCCGGAACGAATCAGGGCCTTCAGGCGTTCGTCCGCGAAAAACTCCGTCCAGCCGAGCCGCGTGACGGCGGTTTCGTCCGCCTCCGTCGCGGCGATGCCGGCGTAAGTCTCCGTCACGAGATTCTGCACGTCGGGGCGCTCGTATTCCGGCGCCATCGTCGTGCAGCCGACGGCTGCCGCGAGAAACGGAAGAATGGAAAGATATTTCATCATGTGATTTCCTTTTCTCTTGAATTTAGTGCGCGACGACGGCGTTCGGCTTGCGGTCCGCGACGCGGAAGACTTTGCGCACGATGACGTAGAAGCACGGGATCAGGAAGACGCCGAGAATCGTCGCCGCGAGCATGCCGCCGATGACGCCGACGCCGATCGAATTCTGCGCGGCGGACGACGCTCCCGAGGCGCGCGCGAGCGGCACGACGCCGAGGATGAACGCGAACGACGTCATCAGAATCGGGCGAAGCCGCATCTGCACGGCCTGCAGCGTCGCTTCGTAAAGCCCGCGTCCCTGTTCCTGCAGGTCTTTCGCGAACTCGATGATCAGAATCGCGTTCTTGGTGGAAAGACCGATGATGACGAGGAAGCCCACCTTGAAGTAGACGTCGTTGTAGAGGCCGGCGAGCGTCGTCGCGCACACGCTCCCGAAGACGCCCACGGGAACGATGAGGATGACGGCGAAGGGAATCGACCAGCTTTCATACAGGGCCGCGAGGCAGAGGAAGACGATGATCAGCGACAGCGCGTAGAGCGAAAGCTCCTGGTTGCCCGCCGTGCGTTCTTCGAGCGACTGCCCCGTCCATTCGCCGCCGACGCCGGTGATGCCGATCGAGGGCAAATAGTCCATGACGAGGCTTTCGAATTCCTGCATCGCCTCGCCGGAAGAGCGGCCGGGCTTCGGCTGTCCGACGATATTGAGCGACGGGAACCCGTTGTAGCGCGTCAGCGCCGGCGAACCCTCCGTCCACTCGAACGTCACGAGCTCGGACAGCGGGACCATTGCGCCGCTCGTCGTGTTCACGTACATGTTCCCGATGGCTTCGGGCGAAGAGCGGTCTTCGGCGTCAAGCTGAACGATCACGCGCTGCACGCGGGAACCCTGAACGAAGTTGTTCACGTAGGACGACGCGAGCGCGACTTCGAGCACGTTATGCAGCGCGCCGATGTTGACACCGTAGGCCATCGCCTTTTCTCGGTCGACTTCGAGCTTCAGCATGGGCCCGTCGTTCAATCCCTGCAGACGCACTTGCGTCATCGAGGATTCCGGCGCGTTCGCCTTCGCCAGCACTTTGTTCATCGCATCCACGAGAGCCTCGTGCCCGATCCCGCCGCGGTCCTGCATCTGGTATTCGAAACCCGTGGCGTTCCCGAGTTCGGCGATCGGCGGAAGATTCATGGAAATGACCATGCCGTCGGGATTGTTGCGGAAGTGCTGAATGATGCGCCCGGCGATCGCTTCGGCGGACTGATCCGGCCGCGTGCGCTCGCTCCAGTCCGCCAGGCGGATGAACGCCAGTCCGACGTTCTGCCCGCTGCCGTTGAACGAGAAGCCCTGGACCGTCATCGTCGAATCGACTTCCGGCAGAGAAAGCGCGTATTCCTCGTATTCCTTGATCAGTTCGATCGTGCGCTCCTGCGAGGCCGTCGGCGGGAGCTCGAACAACGCGACGATGTTGCCCTGGTCTTCGTCGGGAAGGAACGCCGTGGGCAGCCGGAGATAGATCCAGGCGAAGCCGGCGAAAACGGCGGCGAAACCGACGAGCCCGATCGCGGAACGGCGAATCAGCCGCGCGACGATGCTCTTGTAGCTGCGCGTCATCTTCTCGAATCCGCGGTTGAACATTCCGGCGAGCCCGCGCTTCTTTCCGCTCGGATTATGCTTGAGCATCGACGCGCACAGCGCCGGCGTCAGCGTCAGCGCCAAGAAAAGCGAGAACGCCATGGAAGCGATCAGCGTCAGCGAAAACTGCCGATAAATGACGCCGACGGAACCGGAGAAAAACGCCATCGGGATGAACACGGCCGTCAGCACCAGCGTGATGCCGACGAGAGCGCCGGAAATCTGCCCCATCGCCTTGCGCGTCGCGTCGCGCGGCGAAAGCCCCTCCTCCGTCATGATGCGCTCGACGTTTTCGATGACGACGATCGCGTCGTCGACGAGAATCCCGATCGCGAGCACCATCCCGAACATCGTCAGAACGTTGATCGAGAAGCCCATCACGTAGAGCGCGGCGCAAGTGCCGAGCAGCGCGATCGGGACGACGATCGTCGGGATGAACGTCGCCCGCAGATTCTGCAGAAACACGAGCATGACGATGAAGACGAGCACGATCGCCTCCACCAGCGTCTTGATCACTTCGTGAATCGAAACGCGGACGAACAGCGTCGAGTCGTACGGAAAGTCATACGTCAGGCCTTCCGGGAAATACTGCGAAAGCTCCTGCATCTTCGCCTTGACGAGCGAGGCGACGTTCAGCGCGTTCGCGCCCGATGCGAGCTTGATGCCCAAACCGGCAGTCGGGAGCCCGTTGTAGCGCGCCTCGAAGGCGTAGGATTCGCCGCCGACCTCGACGCGCGCCACGTCCTTGAGGTAGACGCGCGCGCCGTCCTCGGAAGCGCGCAGGAGAATGTTCTCGAATTCCGTCGGCGTTTCAAGCGAACCCGGTCCCTGAATCGTCACGCTGATTTGGGAGCCCGGAAGCGCGGGAGCGCCGTTGATTTCCCCCGCGGGAACCTGAATGTTCTGCTCCTGCAGGGCGGAAACGACGTCCGCCGCCGTCATCCCGTAGGAATTGAGCTTGTCCGCATCGAGCCAAATACGCATCGCGTTTTCCGAACCGAAGAACTCCACCTGACCGACGCCGTTGATGCGCTGAATCTGGTCGAGAATGTTCGACGCGACGTAGTTCCCGATTTCGTCCTTCGTCATCGAGCCGTCGCGGGAATACACGCCGACGACGAGCGCCATGTTGCGCGCCGCCTTCTGCACGGTGACGCCCGTCTGCTGGACGGACGCGGGGAGCATCGGCGTCGCGAGCGAAACCTTGTTCTGCACCTGAACCTGCGCCGTGTCGTCGTTCGTTCCCGCGTTGAAGTAGACGGTGATTTCGGAATTTCCCGTCGAGTCGGAGGACGACGTCATGTAAAGCAGGTTGTCGATCCCGTTGAGCTGCTGCTCGATGATCGACGTCACGGTCTTTTGCGTCGTTTCCGCGGACGCGCCGGAATACGTCGCCGAGACGGAAATCGAAGGCGGCGCGACGGTCGGATACTGAGCGATCGGCAGATTGCCGATGGCGATCAGGCCGAACAGGATAATCATCAGCGAAAGCACCCAAGCGAAAACCGGGCGGTCGATGAAGAACTTTGCCATGGGAAATTTATTGCGTTGTTAAAAAGGACTTTCGGAGTTCCCGACGCGCTCGCCGCCGCGGGAACCTCACTGCGCCGCAGGAGCAGCGCCGGCGTTCCCGTCGGAAGTTTTCGCCGCGGGAACGGGCGCGCCTTCTTCGGCGGGAGCGGCGTCGGTCGGCGCCGGAGCGACGGCTTTCACGCCTTCCGGATTCCGCGCGAGCGCCTGCCCGATGGCGAGCACGCCGTCCGCCGCGTAGCGTTCGCCGGCCTTGAGACCGGACGTCACGACCCAAGAATCGCCGAGCATTTGCCCGACCTGAATCGAGCGCGTGGAAACCTTGTCTCCCTCGCCGACGACGAAAATCGACGCCTTGCCCGCCGTCCCAAGCGTCACCGCCTGCTGCGGCACGAGAATCGCCTGCTTGTCCACGCCCTCGGAAAGAACGGCGCGCGCGTACATGCCCGGCAGAAGCAGGTTGTCCGGGTTCGGGAACTCGGCGCGGAGCTTGTACATGCCCGTCGCCTTGTCGACGGTGACTTCCGAGAACTTCAGCTTGCCCGCGTGCGGATATTCCGAGCCGTCTTCGAGGACGAGCTTGACCGCGACGGTGTCGTCGTCGAGCTTCTGCACCGTTCCCGCGGCGATGGCGCGGCGAAGTTCGAGAAGATTCGTCGACGAGCGCGTGAAGTCGAAATTGATCGGATCCATCTGCTGGATCACCGCCATCTGCGTCAGCGCGTTTCCGGAAACGAGACCGCCTTCCGTGACGAGCGCCGCGCCGATGACGCCTGTAATCGGCGCCGTGACCGACGCGTAGCCGAGATTGATTTCCGCCGTCTTCAGATTGGCTTCCGCGGAAAGAACGGAGGCTTTCGCCGAATCGACGGCGATGCGCGCGTTGTCGTAATCCTGCCGGCTGACGCCGCCGGAATTCACGAGCTCGGAATAGCGCCTGAACGTGATTTCCGCGCTCTCGAGCTGCGCTTTCGCGCCCGCGAGCTGCGCCGCCGCCGCGTCGCGCGCAGCCAAGAGCGGATCCGGATCAATTTGGAAAAGCACCTGCCCTTTTTCGACTTTCGCGCCTTCTTCGAACTTGCGCTCCAACAGAATTCCCGTCACGCGCGCCGAAACGTCCGCGAGACGCACGGCGTCGACTCTTCCCGGGAACTCCTGGACCAGTTCCCGCTCCTGGTACTCGACGGTCTCCACCGTCACGGGAACGGGCGTCGGTCCCGTCGTTCCCGCCGTCGCCGCCTCCTCCTTTTTTTCGTCGCATCCGGAAAACGCGAGCGTTCCCGCGAGCGCCGTCAGCGCGGCGAAAAAGAAGAATTTCTGATGCTTTCTTTGCTTCATAACAACCTGTTTTTCTTTTCTGAACGTTTCGATTAAATTCTTTCCGCCTCCGCGGGAACGGGCAGCATCGCCGGCGCGTCGAAAAGGCGCAGCACGGAGGCGATCAGCATTTCGTAGTACGTGCGCCGATCCTGAGGAAATTCCTTGCGCAGCATGCCCGCGTCCTTCAAAAACGGCGCGACCGCGCCCCAGCCGTTGAGCATCGCCATGAAATTCGCGATGCGGAAACGCACCTCTTCCTTCGAAAGATGGGAAAACGTCCGACAAAATTCTTTCGCGGATTCGTCGCGCACATCTTTCGTGAGTTCGCTCAACCGCGCGAAAACTTTCTTCTCGATCGACCCCGCGCGGGAAAACAGCCGCATCATGAGCCGCCGCGCGGATTCGGACCCGCATTCCGCGCGCGGAAGAATCATCGACTCCACAAGCCGCCGCGGCGAGATCGGCTCTGTCTCTTATACACATCTCCGAGCCCAC
>DVOG01000114.1 GCA_018713755.1 Candidatus Spyradosoma merdigallinarum
CGCCGCCGGTTTCTTCGTTCCCGCGGGAAGCGCCGCCCGCGCCGCCGCCGATCACGCCGGAAGAAAAAAAACCGGCGTTCGACGCGGCGATCAGCGCCGCCCGCGCCGCCGCCGTTCCCGCCGTCGGCACGAGCGCCGAGCGCCTCGACGCCCTGCGCGGCCAGATGCTCGGCGATCCCGTCTGCAATGCGCATCTGCGCAAGGGGAAACACCTCGTTTTCGGCGAAGGCAATCCCGACGCGGACGTCTTTTTCTGCGGCGAGGCGCCGGGCGCGGAGGAAGAAACGGAAGGGCGGCCTTTCGTCGGTCCCGCCGGGCAGCTGCTCACGAAAATGATCGCCGCCGCCGGGCTGACGCGGGAGCAAGTCTACATCGGCAACATCATGAAATGGAGGCCGGAGCTCCCGACGCTTTACGGGAACCGCCCGCCGACGCCGGAGGAAATGAGCTACTGCCTGCCGTACCTCGCCGCGCAGCTGGAAATCGTGCGTCCGCGCGTCATCGTCGCGCTCGGACTGACCGCGGTCAACGGGCTGCTCGGCTTCGACCCGGACCGGCGCATCGGAGCGATGCGCGGGCGGCAGCTCGAATTTCGCGGCATCGCCGTCGTCGCCACGTATCATCCGTCGTATCTGCTGCGCAACGCCTCCGTCCGCTCCAAGCGCGCGGCGTGGGAAGATTTTCTCGCGATGATGGAAATCGCCGGGCTTCCCGTTTCCGAGCGGCAGCGCGGCTATTTTCTGCCGAGGCGCTGAGCGGCGTCGCGCGCGCCGTTCCCGCCGCGGGAACGCGCTTTTTCCCCGACGGGAACGCAAAAATCCCTTTGCGTCCGCGCGGGAACGTTTCTTAAACTCCTGAAATTCCTTTTTATTTTCGATGGAAGCCGAAAAACAGATTGAACTTCTGAAGCAGCGCACCGAGGTTTTTCTCGGCGAAGAACAGCTGATCGAGCGCATTCGCGCGGGGAAAAAGCTCCGCGTCAAACTCGGCGTCGACCCGACGCGCCCGGACCTCACGTTCGGCCACATGGTCGTCTTCAACAAGCTGCGCCAGTTCCAGGACTTGGGCCATCAGGCGGTGCTCGTCATCGGCGACTTCACGACGCGCATCGGCGACCCGTCGGGGCGTTCCGTCGCGCGCCCGATTCTGACCGAGGAGGAAATCAACGAAAACGCGAAAACCTACCTCGAGCAGGCGTTCAAGATTCTCGATCCCGCGAAAACGGAAGTGCGCCGCAACAGCGAGTGGTTCGGGAAAATGTCGCTGCTCGACGCGCTGCAGCTCGCGCGGCAGATGACCGTCGCGCGCATGCTCGAGCGCGACGACTTCGCGAAGCGCTACGCCGCGAAGACGCCGATTTCCATCGTCGAATTTCTTTACCCGTTGCTGCAGGGCCGCGATTCCGTCGAGCTGCGCAGCGACGTCGAAATCGGCGGCACGGACCAGCTTTTCAACAATCTCGTCGGCCGCCAGCTGCAGAAAGACGCGGGAATGCCGGAACAGGCGGTGCTCACGATGCCGCTGCTCGTCGGCTTGGACGGCGAACGCAAAATGTCCAAAAGCTACGGGAACTACATCGCGCTGAACGATTCCGCGAAAGACATGTTCGGTAAGGTCATGAGCGTCCCCGACGCGACGATGTGGGTCTATTACGAGCTGCTCCTCGAAAAGTCTCCGGCGGAAATCGCCGCCATGAAGAACGAGCACCCGATGGAAATGAAAAAGCGCCTCGCCTCCGCGCTCACCGCGAAATTCTACGGCGAGGAAGCGGGCCGCTACGAGCGCGAGCAGTTCGAAAACGTCTTCTCCAAAAAGCAGGCGCGCGAGGACATGCCCGCCTTCGCGTGGGACGCGCTCGTTCCCGCGGGAGCGCCCGACGCCTCGCTCGTCGATTTGCTCGCCGCGACGAAGCTTTTCCCGAGCAAAAAGGAAATTCGCCGCCTCATCGAGCAGGGCGCCGTCAAAATCGGCGACCGCAAGGCGTCCGGCGTCGGTGAACGCCTCGAGAAAGCCGCCGCCGCGGGAACCGTCGTCCAGGCGGGAAAACGCATCTTCGTGAAAATTCTCTGAGCGGGCGTTCCCGCGGGGGAAAATCCTGCGGGAACGTTTTTTTTTTTCGCGGGAACGAACGCGCGGGAAGGCGCGTCGCGATGGCTCAAAAAAAGTGCTTGCGGGAGCACTTTTTTTTTTTCAGAATTGGAATCAAGGAAATGGGACACGGTTCCGCGGGGCGTTCCCGCGGGGTTTCTTTTCCTGAAATCACCTCAAATCAGTCATGAAAAAACATATCACCATTGCGGCGCTTCTCGCCGCGGGAACGGCGTTCGCCGATGCGGACGTGCTCTACGTGAACTTCGGGCAGAACGACGGGCATGAGTTCACGTCGTTCGAAAACGGCGACGCGACCTGGAATCAGGCGTCTTCCGCGAATTACGGGGAAAGCGGAGAAACGGAACAGACCTGGGGCGAGCTCAAGTGGTCCGACGGCACGAACTCCGGGATTTCGCTGTGGACGCAGGGCTCCACCGGCGGATCCGACGCGAAGGCGAACTCAATCACGGGCGCGAGCGACGCCATGGGCGTTTGGAATGACGCGGACGTGTGGGCGGGTTGTCTCCACGGCAACGCCAGCAACGAGACGATGATTCGGCTTTCCGGGCTGGAAGCGAACGGGACGTACACGTTCGAGGTCGTCCTCGGGAGCGGCTCGAACTGGAATCAGGGGAGCTCCGACTGCTCCATGACGCAGGGAACGGTGACGAATGCGGCCGTGGTCGCTCAAAACGGGAACGGCGACGCGTCTTTCGACGGCGACTACGCCATCACGATTTTGCGTCAGGGCGCCGGAAATACGGCGACCTCGTGGGCGATTCTTTCTTTTGACGTGACGGCGACGGCCGACGGCGTCATCGAATTCACGGCGGCGCCGTCCGCGAGCGGCGGAGGCATCGGCGACATCGCCGGCTTCAGCCTGACGTCGACGGCGATTCCCGAACCGTCGGCGTTCGGTCTGCTCGCGGGGCTGGGCGCGCTGGCGCTCGTCGCCTCGCGTCGCCGCCGCAAATAAGGCGAAGCGCAAAAGCTTCCGACAAAAAGCGTTCCCGCAGGAAATCCCGCGGGAACGTTTTTTTTTTCGCGGGAACGCGTTTTTCGGCTTTATTCTTCGGGGAAAGCGCGGAAAATGACGAAAACGTTTTTCGGCATCGGGCAGTCATGGAAAATTTTTCGGCGGAACACCTTCTCATCGTTTTCGCGCTGACGACGTTCGCGGGGCTCGCGACGGGCATCGGCGGCGCGATCGGCTTTTTCGTCAGGCGCACGAACACGCGGCTGCTGACGTTTTTTCTCGGGCTTTCCGCGGGCGTGATGATCTTCATCAGTTTCGTCGAGATGTTCGCGTCGGCGCAGCGGGATTTGGCGGAGATTTTCGGGCATGTGCGCGGCGGGCTTTTCGCGCTGGGCGCGTTTTTCGGCGGGATCGGCGTCGCGATGCTGATCGACAGGCTCGTTCCCGAGGAGAGCAATCCGCACGAGACGCACGGCGCCGAGGAGCTTGATGCGCCGGCGCGCGTCGTTCCCGCGGGGGAAATGCGGCGCACGGGCTTTTTGTTCATGCTGGCGATCGGCATTCACAATTTTCCCGAAGGCATGGCGACGTTCGCGGCGGGGCTGGACGGGCTCGCGCTGGGCGTGCCGATCGCCGTCGCCGTCGCGCTGCACAACATTCCGGAAGGGCTCGCGATTTCCGTTCCCGTCTATTCCGCGACGGGGAGCCGGAAGAAGGCGTTTTTTTATTCGTTCGCGGCGGGGCTGACGGAGCCGGTCGGCGCGCTGGTCGGGATGCTCGTGCTGTTCCCGTTTCTTTCTCCGGCGCTGCTTGCGGCGCTTTTCGCGGCGGTGGCGGGCGTCATGGTCTTCATTTCGTTCGACGAGCTGCTGCCGATGTCGGAGCGCTGGGGCCACCATCACGTTTCGGTCTGCGGAATCGTCCTGGGCATGCTGCTGATGGGCTGCGTGCTCGCCGTTTTCTGAAAAAAGAAAAAAAGCGCTTCCCATTTTCGCGGGAACGCGCATACTCGCCCGTCCCATGAACGAAAAACTCGCCAGGAAACCGCTTTTCAACGAATTCGGAGACGCGGATCTGCTCAAAAAGCGCATGATCAACGGGAACACGACGAATCTGAACGACTTCAACAACATGAAGTACAAATGGGCGGCGGACTGGTATCGGCAGGCGATGAACAATTTTTGGATTCCCGAGGAGGTCAATCTCGGGCAGGACGTGAAGGATTACCGCCGCCTCGTTCCCGCGGAGCGCGCCGCCTACGACAAGACGCTTTCGTTCCTGATTTTTCTCGACAGCATCCAGACGGCCAATCTGCCCAACATCGGCGAATACGTCACGGCGAGCGAGGTCAACCTCTGCCTCACGATTCAGGCGTTTCAGGAAGCGGTGCATTCGCAGAGCTACAGCTACATGCTCGACACGATCTGCTCGCCGGAAGAGCGCGACGCGATCCTTTACCAGTGGAAGGACGACCCGCTTCTGCTCGCGCGCAACAAGTTCATCGGCGACCTCTACAACGAGTTTCAGCGGGAACGCACGCCGTTTTGCCTGATGCGCACGCTCGTCGCGAATTACATTCTCGAAGGCGTCTATTTTTACTCCGGATTCATGTTTTTCTACAACCTTGCGCGCAACGGGAAAATGCCCGGATCGGCGCAGGAAATCCGCTACATCAACCGCGACGAAAACACGCACCTGTGGCTGTTCCGCAACATCATTCTCGAAATGAAGCAGGAGGAGCCGGAGCTTTTCACGTCGGAGCGCGTTGAAGTCTACCGCGGCATGATTCGCGAAGGCGTCGCGCAGGAAATCCGCTGGGCGGAACACGTTTTCGGCGACAAAATCGAGGGGCTTTCTTCGGCGATGGTGCGCGACTATATCCGCTGGCTCGGGAATCTCCGCTGCGCGGGAATCGGCTTCGAACCGTTGTTCGAAGACTGCCGCGCGGAGCCGCCGAGCATGACGTGGGTCTCCGACTATTCCAACGCGAACATGGTGAAGACGGACTTTTTCGAGGCGCGATCGACCGCCTACGCGAAATCCGGCGCGCTCGTCGACGATCTCTGAGCGTTCCCGCGGCGCGGGCGTCTTCTTTGCCCAAATTTTATTGCGCGGGCGGGAACGCGCGGATAGATTCGGCGTCATGAAAAAGCTGTTATCCCTCGCCCTCGCCGCGTCGTGTCTTTTCGCGGGAACGCTCGCCGCCGCTCCCGTGAAGTATTCGCAGCGCGAAACTTTCGACTACGGCTGGCGCTTCGCGAAGTTCGGGAAATACGAAGACTGCCTCGCGCCGAACGACCCCGGCGCCGCCGCGGCCGCGCCGGGCTACGCCGACGGGAAGTGGCGCAAGCTCGACCTGCCGCACGACTGGGGCGTGGAAAGCCGTTTTCTGCCGAGCGAGCCGAACCAGACGGGCTCGCTCCCGTGGGCGGCCGTCGGCTGGTACCGCAAGGATTTCAAGATCGACGCCTCCTCGAAGGGCAACCGCTTTTTTCTCGATTTCGACGGCGTGATGATGATGCCGCAGGTCTACGTGAACGGGAAGCTCGCCGGCGAATGGAAATACGGCTACAACTCGTTTCGCGTCGACATCACGCCTTTTCTGAATTTCGGCGGGAACAACGTCGTCGCCGTGCGCGCGGAAAACAAGCCGAACTCGACGCGCTGGTATCCGGGCGCGGGCATTTACCGCCACGTCTGGATCACGGAAGCGAATCCCGTCCACGTCGCGCATTGGGGCGTGTTCGTGACCGTTCCCGAAATCAAGGGCATTCGGCGCATCGACGACCGCCGCCCGCAGAAGGAATACAAGGCGTCGAGCGCGAGAATTTCCGTCGACACGACCGTCGCCAACGCCGGGGAAAAGCCGGCGCGCGTCGAAGTCACGCAGGAAGTGTTCCCGCTGAAAGGCAAGAAGGGCAAGCCGCTCGCCGCGCGCACGTCGGCGGAGACGGACGTTCCCGCGGGCGGCGAAAAAACCGTGGCGATGGAGTTCCCGCTCAGCTCGCCGAGCCTTTGGGACGTGCTTTCTCCCTCGCTTTACGTGCTGCGCACCACGGTGAAAATCGACGGGAAGACGACCGACCGGCAGGACACGGTCTTCGGCGTCCGCAAGGCGGAATGGAAGCCGGACGGATTTTATCTGAACAATCGCCGCGTGCAGATCAAAGGCGTGTGCCAGCACCATGACCTCGGGCCGCTCGGCGGCGCCGTCCACAAGCGCGCGATCGAACGGCAGGTCGAGATTCTGAAGAGCTTCGGCGTGAACTCCATCCGCACGTCGCACAACCCGCCCGCGCCGGAGCTGCTCGAAGTCTGCGACCGCATGGGCATCCTCGTCGACGCGGAACTTTTCGACTGCTGGAAATATCTCAAGGAAGGCAAGACCAACGGCTACAATCTTTTCTGGGACGAATGGCGGGAACGCGACGTGCGCAATTTCGTGATGCGCGACCGCAACCACGCCTGCGTCATCGCGTGGTCCGCCGGAAACGAAATCGCGGAGCAGGGCGCGGAGGACGGTCCCGAAATCGCGCGGGACCTCGTCCGCCTTTTCAAAAAATACGACACGACGCGCGTCGTGACCGTCGGCTGCAACGACCTGCGCGCGTCGTGGAACGGATTCGGCAAGGAATTCGACGTCTACGGATTCAACTACAAGCCGAACGACTACAGGAATTTCGCCGAGAAAAATCCGAAGACGCCCTTCGTCGGCTCCGAGACGTCTTCCTGCGTGAGCACGCGCGGCTTTTATTCGTTCCCGGAAGACGACAAGGATTTCGGGCCGTTCTGGAAACGCAACTTCTGCGACAATCTCGCCGTGTGCCAAGTCAGCGACTACGGCATTTACGCCACGGGCTGGGGCACCGCGCCCGACGTCGAATTCGGCGCGCTCGAGGACGAGCCGCGTTGCGCCGGCGAATATGTCTGGACGGGCTTCGACTACCTCGGCGAGCCCACGCCGTGGAATCTCGGCCGCAAGCCGGCGAACGACTATCGCGGCGTCTCTCCGGAAGAAATAAAGCGCCTCGAGGCCGAGTTCGCGAAAATCCTCAAGCAGGGCACGCCGTCGCGCAGCTCGTATTTCGGCATCGTCGACCTGTGCGGCTTCTGGAAAGACCGCACCTATCTTTACCTGTCTCACTGGCGGCCGGACGTCCCGATGGCGCACATTCTGCCGCACTGGAACTGGCAGGGTTCCCGCGAAGGGAAAATCACGCCCGTCTTCGTCTACACCAGCGGCGATTCTGCCGAGCTTTTCCTGAACGGGAAATCGCTCGGAAAGCGGAAGAAAAAAGACGGCGCCGCGCTCACGGGAAAAGACCTCAACGGCGACATGCGGGAACGCTTCCGCCTCACGTGGATGGACGTGCGCTATGAGCCGGGAACGCTCAAGGTCGTCGCTTACAAGAACGGCAGAAAATGGGCAGAGGACATCGTCGAGACCACAGGCGCTCCCGCCGGGCTGAAAGCCTCCGTCGACCGCGGCGAAATTCTCGGCGACGGGCGCGACCTCGCCTACGTCACCGTCGTCGTCGCGGACAAAAAAGGCCGCAAGGTGCCCACCGCCGGCAACCGCCTGAAATTCTCCGTCAGCGGGAACGCGGAAATCGTCGGCGTCTGCAACGGCGATCCTACCGACCATGACTCGATGAAGGGCGACACGATCCGCGCCTTCGCGGGAATGGCGCAAGTCATTCTGCGCTCAAAGCGCGATTCCTCCGGGAAGGCGACGTTGAAAATCACCGGTGAAGGCC
>DVOG01000115.1 GCA_018713755.1 Candidatus Spyradosoma merdigallinarum
GCGGCACGGCAGATGGCGCGAAAAAGACGAGGAGACGGGAACGCTCTGAAAAAAAATTTTCGGCATGAAAAAAATTCTTTTCGTCTGTCTCGGGAACATCTGCCGCTCTCCTGCGGCGAACGGCGTCTTCGCCTCGATGATCGCCGGAAAAAATCTCGCGGGAGCGATCGCCTGCGATTCCTGCGGCACGGGCGACTGGCACATAGGGCAGCTGCCCGACGCGCGGATGCGCGCCGCGGGAGCGCGCCGCGGGTACGCCTTTTCGCATCGCGCGCGGCAGCTTCGCCGCGAAGATTACGCGGACTTCGATCTGATTTTCGCCATGGACGAAGAAAATTTCCGCGACCTTCTTGCTCGCGCGCCCGCGGGAACGGACACGGGAAAAATCCGCCGTTTCGCGGATTTGTGCACGGGGAAATTTTCGGGCGCCGGGTTCGTTCCCGATCCTTATTACGGCGGGGAAAAAGATTTCGAGCACGCGCTCGACATGATCGAAAACGGCTGCGCCGCGCTGCTTCGCGAGCTGACGGGCGCGTGAGCGTTCAGGCGTTCCCGCGGCGACGGAAGCGGCGAGCAGCCGCCGGTTTTTCCGCATTTCCTTCGCGGCTTTTCCGCGCGTTCCCGCCGCCTTTCCCGCCTTTTTTGAGCAGCGAAATCTGGTCGCGCAGCAAGGCGGCTTTCTCGAATTCGAGCCGATCCGCGGCGGCGAGCATTTCTTCTTCGAGCTCGGCGAGCACGGCGGCGACGTCTTCGTCGGACGCGTTTTCCGCCGCCATGAGCAGCGTCCCCGCTCCGTCTTCGTCCGGCGGCGGGAGCAGGCTTTCCTGCACGGCGCGGCGGACGCCCCGCGGCGTGATGCCGTGCTCGGCGTTGTAGGCGCTTTGGCGTTCCCGCCTCAGGCGCGAAATCGCAATCGCGCGGGAGAGCGACTGCGTCATCACGTCCGCGTAGAGAATGACGCGGCCGTTCTCGTGGCGCGCGGCGCGTCCCGCCGTTTGGATGATGGAGGTCTCGCTGCGCAGAAAACCTTCTTTGTCCGCGTCGAGAATGGCGACGAGCGCGGCTTCGGGAATGTCCAGCCCTTCGCGCAGGAGGTTGACGCCGATGAGCACGTCGAAGTCGCCGCGGCGCAGACGGCGCAGGATTTCGACGCGCTCGATCGCGTCGATGTCCGAGTGCAGGTATTCCGCTCGCAGGCCGCGTTCCCGCATGAATTCGCAGATGTCCTCGCTCATGCGCTTCGTGAGCGTCGTGACGAGCGCGCGTTCGCCTCTTTCCGCGGCGAGCGTCGCTTCGTGAATGACGTCCTCGATTTGCCCTTTGATCGGGCGCACTTCCATCACGGGATCGAGCAGTCCCGTCGGGCGGATGATCTGCTCGGCGACGACGGCGGAATTTTCCAGCTCGAACGCGGCGGGTGTCGCGGAGACGAAGACCGTCTGCCGTACGAGCGCGTGAAATTCGTCCGGGCGCAGCGGGCGGTTTTCGACGGCGCTCGGCAGGCGGAATCCGAATTCGACGAGGCGTTCCTTGCGGGAACGGTCGCCGTGCGACATGCCGCAGATCTGCGGGAGCGTGACGTGCGATTCGTCGATGAAGACGATGAAATCCTTCGGGAAAAAGTCGATCAGGCACCACGGCCGCTGCTCCGGCGTGCGCCCGCTCAGGTGCATGGAATAATTTTCGATGCCGAAGCAGAAGCCGGTTTCGCGCAGCATTTCGATGTCGTTTTCCGTGCGCATGCGGATGCGCTGCGCTTCGAGGAGCTTGCCTTCGCGCTCGAATTTCGCGACCTGCGCTTCGAGCTCGGCGCGGATTTTCACGATCGCGGCGTCGATGCGGTCCTGCGGCGTCACGTATTGATTCGACGGATACAAATCGAAGCGTTCGAGCCGCGTTCCCGCGCGTCCCGTCACGGGATCGAGGCGGCGGAGCGATTCGATTTCGTCGCCGAAGAGCGAGATGCGTATCGCCGTTTCCCTGTCGGCAGGAAAGACGTCGATCGTGTCGCCGCGCACGCGGAACGTGCCGCGGGAAAATTCCGCGTCGTTGCGGCGATAGAGCGAGCGGACGAATTTTTCCAGCAGTTCGTCGCGGCGCGTTTTCATGCCGACGTGCAGCGGAATCATCATTTCGTTGAAGTCGTCCGGCGAGCTGGAGCCGTAGATGCAGGAAACGGAGGCGATGACGATGACGTCGCGGCGGGAAAGCAGGGCGGAGGCGGCGGCAATGCGCAGGCGCTCGAGGTCGTCGTTCACGGCGGAATCCTTTTCGATGTAGGTGTCCGTCGCGGGAACGTAGGCTTCAGGCTGGTAGTAGTCGTAGTAGCTGATGAAATATTCGACGGCGTTGTCGGGGAAAAAATGCTTGAACTCCGAGTAGAGCTGCGCGGCGAGCGTCTTGTTGTGGGAAATGATCAGCGTCGGGCGCTGCAGGCGTTCGATGATGTTCGCCATCGTGAAAGTTTTTCCCGATCCCGTGACGCCGAGCAGCGTCTGGTAGCGGTTGCCTGCCTGAACGCTGCGCGCGATCATGTCGATCGCCTGCGGCTGGTCGCCCGTCGGCTTGTATTCCGACGAAAGTTTGAAGGGCTTGTCGCTTCGCCCGTCTGCGTCTGCGGCTGACATCGGAGGCGATTTTCTCGCAACGTTCCCGCGATGGCAACGCCGTTTGCGCGAAAAAAGCGCGTTCCCGCGAATCAGCCGTTTCCGCGGCGGAGCACCCAGAAGCGCGTGTCGTCGGAAAACGCGCGCACGATTTCGGGCTCCGGCGCGATGCGGGAACGCATTTCCGAAAAAAGCACGTCGAAGCCGGCGCGTTCGAGCGCGGCGCGAAGCTCCGCGGCGTCGGCGGAATGGATGAACATCGTTCCCGCGGGCGTGGTGTGATTCCAGTCGCCGAAATCGTCGAGCGCGGGATCGCGGGAACGGTTTTCCCAGCGCGCTCTTTCCTGCTCCCAGTGCGCGCGTCGCGCGGGAGCGCCGCGGTCGTGTCCGGTGAAAATGAAGACGCCGCCGGGCTTGAGGACGCGGCGGATTTCCCGCAGCGCGCGTTCCCGCCGTTCCCGCCGCGGAATCATCTGCAGCCCGTTGAACGCGAAAACCGCCGCGTCGAAACTCTCGTCCGGGAACGCGGAAAGCCGCGTCGCATCGGCGACGGAAAACGCAATGTCCCGCCGTTCCCGCCGGTTGATTTCCAGCGCCGTTTCGATCATCGCGGGGGAAAAATCCGTCGCCGCGATTTTTTCGTAGCCGAGCTTCGCCATGCCGAACGCGACGCGCCCGGCGCCGCAGCCGAGCTCGAGGACGCGCGCCGTCTTCGGGACGAATTTTTCGAAAAGCAGCGCTTCGGAATTCCACAGCCCGACGTTCACCGCGGCGCGCGCGTATTCGAGCACGATTTCCGGACGGGAAAAGTAGCGGAGATTGACGGAGGGATCCATGGCTCTCAGCTCAATCCCGCGTCGGCGAGCTTCGCGCGAAGATCGGCGTCGCGCAGCGCGTCGAGCAGTTCGCCGATCCCGCCGTCGAGGATTTCCGTCAGCCCGTGCAGGGAAAGCCCGATGCGATGATCGGTCAGCCTGTTTTGCGGGAAGTTGTAGGTGCGGATGCGTTCGGAGCGATCGCCGCTCCCGATTTGGTTTTTGCGTCGCTCGGCGTATTTCGCGCGCTCCTCCTCCTGCTTTTTTTCGAAGATGCGGGAACGCAAAATTTTCATCGCCTTCGCGCGGTTGCGGAGTTGCGAGCGTTCGTCCGCGCAGTAGACCATGATGCCCGTCGGCTTGTGGATGATCTGCACGGCGGATTCGGTTTTGTTGACGTGCTGTCCGCCGGCGCCGGATGCGCGCGCGACCGAAATTTCGAGTTCGTCGGGCGCGATTTTCACGTCGACTTCCTCCGCTTCCGGCAGCACGGCGACGGTCGCCGCCGAGGTGTGGACGCGCCCCGCCGTCTCCGTCGCGGGAACGCGCTGGACGCGATGCACGCCGCTTTCGAATTTGAGCGTCTTGTAGACGTCCGTTCCCGTGATGAGGAAGGAAATTTCCTTGAAACCGCCGAGGTCGGACGGCGCCGAGCCGAGCAGCTCCCACTTCCAGCCGCGCGATTCGGCGTAGCGCACGTACATGCGGAAAAGGTCGGCGGCGAAAAGCGAGGCTTCCTCGCCGCCCGTTCCCGCGCGGATTTCGACGACGGTGTTGCGGGAATCCGTCGGCTCGGGCGGGATCATCGCCGCCGTCAGCGCGGCGCGCAGGCTTTCCGCGTCCTTTTCGAGCTGCGGGATTTCTTCTTCGGCGAGCGCGCGCAACTCGGCGTCCGCTTCCGCGTCGCCGGCGATTTCTCGGTTTTCCTCGAGCGCGCGCAGCGTCGCCGCGCATTTTTCATGCAGCGCGATGATTTCGGCGAGCCGCGCGTGTTCGGCGGAAATCTCCGCTGCGCGGCGGCGGTCGTCGTAGAAATCGGGCGCGTTCATCATCGCTTCGAGTTCTTCGGCGCGTTTCCGCGCGGCAGCGATGTCGGGCAGAGC
>DVOG01000116.1 GCA_018713755.1 Candidatus Spyradosoma merdigallinarum
GTAGCCGCGAGCCGCAGCGAGCCTGACGGCGTCGTCGGCGTAGCCGTCGTTCAGCACGGGACCGTTGTCGCTTGTGAAGATGACGATGGTTTTTTCGGAGAGATTTTCCTTTTCGAGCAGATCGAGCAGCGCGCCGACCTGCGCATCGGCTTCGAGAATCACGTCGCCGCGCGGACCGAGACCGGACTTCCCGGCGAATTCCGGCGCGGGAACGCGCGGCACGTGCGGCTGGTGCAGCGCGTAGTAAAGAAAGAACGGCCGGTCCTTGTTTTCGCGAATGAATTCGTGCGCCTTCGCGGAAAGCACGTCCGCCATCTCCTCGTCGACCCAGCGCGCGGCGTTCCCGCCTTTCATGAAGCCGATGCGGGACACGCCGTTGACGATCGAGCCGTCGTGCCCGTGGTTCGGCGACGGGTGCAGCTTGAGCAATTCGGGATGCGTTTTCCCGGTCGGTTCGCCGGGGAAATTTTTCCGGTAGCTCACCCGGATCGGGTCGGCGGGATCGAGACCGACGACGTATCCGTCGGAAAAATACACGCAGGGCACGCGGTCGTTCGTCGCCGCCATGATGAAGGAGCGGTCGAAGCCGATGTCATTCGGTCCCGGGGAAACGAATTTGTTCCAGTCGGAATTCCCTTTGCCGAGGCCGAGATGCCATTTCCCGACGGCGGCGGTCGCGTAGCCGCGGGAACGGAACATCGTCGCGACGGTCGGCTTGTCCGTCGGCACGATCAGCGGAGAATCGCCGGGCAAAACGTCAACGCGCCCGCGCCACGGGTAAATGCCGGTGAGCAGCCCGTAGCGGCTCGGCGAACTCGTCGCCGACGCGGCGTAGCCGCGCGTAAAGCGCAGACCGTTTTCCGCGAGGCGGTCGAAATTCGGCGTTTTCAGCGACGAGCCGTAGGCGGAAACGTCGCCGTAGCCGAGGTCGTCCGCGATGACGACGATGACGTTGGGCAAGACCTCTTCCGCGGGAGCGGCGGAGACGGCGGCGGGCAGGAGGAAGGCCGCCGCGGAAATTTTTTTCAGAAGACCCGAGATTTTCATGGCGCAGAATTTTTCAAAAAAGGCGGCGGGACGCAACGCGGAAACGTTCCCGCGAGGAAGCGAAAAAAAAGCGTTCCCGCGGGATTTTCTTTTCCTGCGGGAACGCTTTTTCCGAGATGCGCCGCGGGAGCGCGCTCAGGTCATTTTCTGAATGATCGTGATGATCGGCATGAACATCGCGACGACGATCGTCCCGACGACGACGGCGAGGAAGAGGATCAGCACCGGTTCGATGATGGACGTCAGCGCGCCGACGGCATTGTCGACTTCTTCGTCGTAAGTGTCCGCCACGCGCGTGAGCATTTCGGGGAGCTGCCCGGTTTCTTCGCCGACCTGCACCATGGAGCAGACCATCGGCGGGAACACTTTCGCCTGTTCCAGCGGCTGCGCGAGCGTGTCGCCGTCGCGCACGCGGTCATGAACGCGGGAAAGCGCGTCGCGCAGCACGACGTTGTCGAGCGTGTCGCGCGTGATCGTCATCGCCTGCAGAATCGGCACGCCGGAGGACATCAGCGTCCCGAACGTCCGCGCGAAGCGGGAGACCGTGACGATTTGGACGAACGAGCCGACTTTCGGGAGCTTGAAGACAATGCGGTCGATCACCGCCTTCGTTTTCGCGTTCCGAAAAAGGAAGCGGATGCCGAAGACGGCGCCGACGATGACGAGTATCGTCAGAATCCAGTGCTGACTGAGCGTGTCCCCGAGATCCATGACGAATTTCGTCAGCGGCGGCATCGTCCCGCCCTGCGAGGAAATCATTTTCTGAAAGGAAGGCACGACGAAAGTCAGCAGCACCCACACGATGATGAACGCGACGGAGAGCACGACGACGGGATAGACCATCGCCGACTTGACTTTCTTTTTGATTTTCATCGCCTTTTCCTGAAACATCGCGAGGCGATCGAGCACGGTGTCGAGCACGCCGCCCGCTTCGCCCGCGCGGATCATGTTGACGTAAAGCCGGTCGAACATGCGCGGATACTGGGAGAGCGCGTCGGAGAGCGAGTTCCCGCCTTGGATGTTTTCGGAAATATTCGTGAGCGCGGTCTTGAACACGGGATTCTTTTCCTGCCCGGAAAGAATCTGCATCGCGCGCAGAAGCGGCAGTCCCGCCGTCAGCAGCGTCGCGAGCTGACGCGTGAAAATCGTCAGTTGCTCGACGGAAATTTTCTTGTTGTAGCCGGCGGATTTCCTGGATGATTTTTTCCCGACGGAAAATCCTTCCGGCGAAAGGGAGGACACGATCAGGCGCTGCGCGGCGAGTTTCGCGTGCGCCTGCTCTTCGTTGGGTGCGTCAATTTTTCCGGTGACCGGCTTGCCGTTCGCGTCGATCGCGGAATACTTGAATTTTGCCATAAGTTTTTCGTGGGAGCGGGGTTAAAGAATCGGACGGGATTTTAAGCCTTCCTCGTTTTATCTACAACAATAGAAATTTTGTAAAGAATTAAGTGTATTTCAGGACCTCCTCGATGGTGGTCAGCCCGTCGAAAATGCAGCGCAGACCGTCGTCGCGGAGCGTGCGCATGCCGCTTTCGATCGCCTTCTGCTTGAGGACGAGCGTCGGCGCCTTCTTCGTGATGAGTTCCCGTATGGAGTCGTTGATGACCATCAGCTCGAAAAGCCCCTGCCGCCCTTTGTAGCCGGTGCGGTTGCACTCGGAACATCCTTTTCCGTAGAAGAACTGCTTTTCCGCGATTTCGAGAGGATCGACCTGCAGCATGGAAATCACGTTCTGATCCGGCTCGTAAGCTGTTTTGCAATGGCGGCAAATGCGGCGGAGCAGACGCTGGCCGAGCACGCCTTCGAGCGAAGCCGAAATCAGGAACGGCTCCAGCCCCATGTCGACGAGACGCGTGACGGCGCCGGGAGCGTCGTTCGTGTGAAGCGTCGCCAGCACGACGTGCCCCGTCAGCGACGCCTGCACGGCGATTTGCCCGGTTTCCAGGTCGCGGATTTCCCCGACCATGATGGTGTCCGGGTCCTGACGCAGGAACGAACGCAGCGCAGACGCGAACGTGAGACCGACCTGGTGGTTGATCTGCACCTGCATGATGCCTTCGATTTCGTATTCGACGGGATCTTCGGCGGTGAGAATCTTGACGTCCACGGTGTTGACTTCCCGCAACGCGGAATACAGCGTCGTCGTCTTCCCGGAACCCGTCGGTCCCGTGACGATGAAAATTCCGTTCGGGCGATTCACGAGCTTGCGGATGCCGTTCATGATTTCCGGCTCCATCGAAAGGTTCTCCAGGTCGAGGTTCACCACGCCCTTGTCGAGAATACGAAGCACGACGGATTCGCCGAACTGCGTCGGGAGCGTGGAAACGCGCAAGTCGATCGGGCGCCCGCCGATTGTCGTCTTGATGCGGCCGTCCTGCGGGATGCGCTTTTCCGCGATGTTCAGCCCGGACATGACCTTGATGCGCGCCGTCACCGCGTTTGCGAGGCTTTTCGGCGGCGGCGCCATTTCGTAAAGCGCGCCGTCGATGCGGTAGCGGATGCGGAACTGGTCTTCGAACGGTTCGAAATGGATGTCGGAGGCCTTCGCCTTCACGGCTTCCTGCAGCACGACGTCGACGAAGCGGATAATCGGCGCCTGATTCGCGGAATTCGCCGCGGCGTCGTCGGAATCGATCCCGTCCAAATCGATTTCGGAAAGAATGTCTTCGATGGACGAGTGCTGCTCGCCGTAGAACTTCACGATCGCGCCGTCCATCTGCACGGGATCGCAAACCGAAAGCTCGACGTCCCGCCGCAGCGTGAACGAAAGGTCGTCGACGATGCTGAAATTCATCGGGTCCTTCGCGAGAAACCAGACTTTGTTCGGGTCGGCGCGGTAGGGAACGATCCCGTATTTGTGCGCCTGGTCCGGCTTGATGATGCGGAGAATTTCGGGATCGACGCGGTCGGGAATCTCGCCGACGTATTCGACGCCGAGATTGCGGGCGATGATTTCGAGCATCGCGGCGCGGTCAAAAAAGCCGCCGTCTTCAAGCACGTCCGTGAACGGTTTCCCGATTTCGACGTGCTCTTCCCACGCTTCATCGAGCTGTTCCCGGGAAATTTGCCCGGATTCCTCGAAAATCGATTTTAAAGTTTCGCTGTGTTCGTCAAACATTGCGGGAACGCGGTTGATGGATTAAAGGAGAGAAAGCTGGCGGAGCTTGTCGCGCATTTCGTTGGGCGCCTGCGCGAATTTGACCGCTTCGGAGGACTCGATGTAGCCCTCCTGCGCCAGCGTGAGCAGATGACTGTCGAGCGTGCGCATGCCGAGGTTGCCGCCCGTCTGGATGTCCGACGTGATGCGGTACGTCTTGTTGTCGCGAATCAGCGCGGACGTCGAGTCCGTGTTGATCATGATTTCGTAGGCGGCGATGCGTCCGCCGTCGCGCCGGCGGCAAAGCACCTGCGAAATGACGGCGACGAGCGACGACGCCAGCTGCGTGCGGATCTGGTCTTTCGTGTCCGCCGGGAACGCGTCCACGATGCGGTCGACCGTCCGCGCCGCTCCCGTCGTGTGCAGCGTCGCGAAAACGAGATGCCCCGTTTCCGCAGCGGAAACGGCGGCGGTGATGGTTTCCAGGTCGCGCATTTCGCCGACGAGAATGATGTCCGGGTCCTGGCGGAGCGCGCCACGGATCGCCTCGGCGAAAGAGGGAACGTCGCGGCCGATTTCGCGCTGCGTGACGACGGAACGCTGGTGGTCGTGGAAGTATTCGATCGGGTCTTCGATCGTGATGATGTGCTTTTCCTCGTTGCGGTTGATCCAGTTGAGCATCGAGGCGAGCGTCGTCGTCTTGCCGGAACCCGTCGGTCCCGTGACGAGGATCAGTCCGCGCTGGCGCTGCAACAGCGCCTTGACCTTGTCGGAAAGGCCGAGCTGCTCGAGCTCGAACATCTTGTTCGGAATCTGCCGCAGCACGATTCCGTAGCCGTTCGCGTCGCCGTGCCCGTGACGCGCCTTGAAAATGCTGACGCGGAAGCGCGCCTTCCCTTCGAAGGAAAAGCCGAAGTCGCAGCCGCCGCGCTCCTGAAGCCGCGCCCAATGATGCTCGGGAGCGATTTCCCGCGCCATCACTTCCGTTTCCTCCGCCGTCAGCGCGGGGCCTTCCACGGGAAGCATCGCGCCGGAGATGCGCAGCACCGGCGCCTGGTCGATGTGAATGTGAAGGTCGCTCGCGCTTTCGCTGACGACGAGTTCCAGCAAATCTTTCAACGTGTAATTCATGTTTTTCCTTTTCGAAAAGCGCCGAAACGCCTTTTTGCTTTTCCCTCTTGCCTGAGTGTTCTTCCGAAAATATTCCGCGCGTTCCCGCCGAGGCTCATTCGACTTCCACCGTCGTGGAAAGCACTTCTTCGACCGTCGTGATGCCCGCCGCGATTTTGCGGATGCCGTCTTCGCGCATCGTGCGCATCCCGAGTTCCCGCACCTTCCGCCGCAAATCGACGAGCGAGACGTTGCGGTAAATCATTTCCTGGATTTCCTCGTTGACCATGAAAATCTCGAACACGCCGCGCCGTCCGCGATAGCCCGTATTGTGGCACTTCGAACAACCGCGCCCCTTCTGGAAATTCGCGCTCGAAAGATCGCCCACGGTCATCCCGATGGAAATCAGCTCCTTCTCCGACGGCGTGTAGGACTCCGCGCAGTCCGGACAAATGCGCCGCACGAGGCGCTGCGCCAGCACGCCGCGCAGCGACGCGGAAACCAGGAACGGCTTCACGCCGATGTCGACGAGACGCGAGACCGCAGACGGAGCGTCGTTCGTATGAAGCGTGGAAAACACCATGTGCCCCGTCAGCGACGCGTTGACGGCGATTTCCGCCGTTTCCAAGTCGCGGATTTCCCCGATCATGATGATGTTCGGCGCCTGACGCAGCATCGCGCGCAACGCCGCGGAGAACGTCATGCCCACTTCGCGCCGCACCTGCACCTGGTTGATGCCGGGCATCTGGTATTCGACAGGGTCTTCCACCGTGATGATTTTTCGGTCCGGCTGATTGATGTAATTCAGCGCCGAATACAGCGTCGTCGATTTGCCGGATCCCGTCGGTCCCGTGACGAGGAAAATGCCGTCCGCTCCCGTGATGATTTTCTGGAACGTCGCCTGGTCGTCGGAGAAAAAGCCCAGCTCGGGCAACCCCAGCCGCAGCCCTTCTTTGTCGAGAATACGCATGACGATCGACTCGCCGTAAACCGTCGGGAGCACGGAAACGCGCAAGTCGACGTCCTTCCCGGAAACCTGAATCTGAATGCGGCCGTCCTGCGGGATGCGCTTTTCCGCGAGCGAAACTTCCGCCATCAGCTTCAGCCGCGCGATGATCGACGCCTGCAGACGCTTCGGAGGATTTTCCACCTCCTGCAGCACGCCGTCGATGCGGTAGCGCACGCGGAAACGCTTCTCCAGCGGTTCCATGTGAATGTCGGACGCGCGACGCCGAATCGCTTCCGTGATGAGTAAATTGACGTATTTGATGATCGGCGCGTCCTCCGCGCTCGCGCCCTTTTCGTCGTTCCCGGGAATCTTCACGTTCGCGTCGCCCGTTCCCGTGCCGAAAATTTCCCGCATCGCGTCGCTCTGCGGCGGATTCTCCTCGCCGTAGGCCCGCTTGATCGCTTCCCGGATGTCGTCCGGCGGCGCGAGACGGAAAGAAACGGACATGCCGATCAGACGCGCCAGCTCGTCCATCATGTCCGTGTCCAGCGGATCCGCCGTGACGGCAAGCATCTGCGAGCCCTCGATCTGCAACGGCAGCACGTTGTAGCGGTCGGCGAGCTCGCGCCCCATCCTCTCGAGCGCTTCCTGCGTCGGCCTCACCTCCTGAAGATCCGCCACTTCCATGTCGAACTGCTGCGCGAGCAGCGCCGTAATCGCCGCCCACGTCGTGTAGCCCTTGTCGACGAGAAGCGTCAGCGCCTCCGTGTCCGCCTTGTCTTCGGGAACGCCTTGCGCGAGCACGTATTCGCGCGCCGCGGCGACGGTGTCCGGCGGCACGAGCTGCTCGCTTTGAATCAGTTGAATGACGTAATCATCTGCGGAAATCACGATGTCGGGTCTCCTGGTGAGGTGAAAAAAGGGGCGGGGAAACTGAAAAAAAGGGGAAGTGTCCGATCCGAAACGCTTCGACGGCGGCGTCGTCTCCGTTCCGAAAAAGAACGGCGCTTTTTTATCATGAAAATTCCGCGCATGCAAAAAAATTCCGCGGTTCCGCAGGTCGCGGAAATTCCGCCTTCCCGCGTTTCGCGACGTGCGCCGTCGAAAACATTTGCGGGAGCGTTCTTCCCGCGCCAAAATCGCGCTCCCGATTATGTTTTTGAAATATCCCGCCCTGTTCGCCCTCGCGACGCTGCCGTTGCTCGCGTTCCCGCCGCAGTCCGCCGCCGCACCCGCGCCCGTCGCGCGGGAACGTCCCGCCGCCGCGGAGAACGCGCCGGAAATCACCTCGCTGCCCGTCTCGGGAATCCCGCGCGTCTGGCTTCAGGGCGATCCCGTCGAAGCCTGGAAAAAAGACGAAGTCTGCATTTTCGAATTTTGGGCGACCTGGTGCGGTCCTTGTCTCGCCGCGATTCCGCACCTGAACGCGCTCCACCGGCAGATTTCCGACGAGAAGCTGCCGGCGCGCATCGTCGGCGTGAACGTCTTCGACGAGTCCTCCCCCGCTCGGCTGAAAAAATTTCTCGCCGCGCGCCCCGTCCCGCCGGAATACGCCGTCGCGATCGACGCCGAAAAAACCGCGACGCGGGAATGGCTGCGCCCGCTCGACGTCTCCGGCATCCCCTTCGCCCTCGCCGTCCGCGGCGGACGCATCCTTTGGAAAGGCAATCCGAACGCGCTCTCGCCCGAGCTGCTCCGCGCGCTGTGCGACGAAAACTTTTCCCAGGAAAAACGAAAAAGCGAAACGCGGGAACGCGAAGGCGCCGCACGCGCCGAAATGCGCCGCATTCTGAAGCTTCACGCCGACGGCGACCCCGCCGCGGACGCCGCCCTGCGCGCCTTCCTCGGAAACGCCGCCGTCGCCGCGGACGACAAACTTTCGCTCGCCGACGCGCTCTGTCTGCGCGCGCTCGCCGCGGAGGATTTTTCCCGCACGAACGCCCTGCTCCGCCTGAAAGCCGAAGCGTTCCCGCAGGATTTTTCCGCGCAGATGAGCGTCGCGCGCTTCATTCTCGAAACGGAAGACATTCCCGAACGCGCCCGCGACCTCGCGCTCGCCGAAGCCTGCGTCGAGCGCGCCGACGCGCTCTGCGACGGCGACTCCGGGAAAAAAATCCGAGCGCAGACGACCGCCGCGGAAATTTTTTCCCGCCGCGGAGACGTTCCCGCGCAACGCGCCGCACTGCGCTGCGCCTGGGAAGCTTCCGCCGCGTTCGCGCGCCTGAATGAACTCGCCGCGAAGCTGCCCGACGACGGCGGTCCCGACGCCGCGCGCCTCGCCGACGTCCTTTCCGGGAACGCCGCCGTTCCCGCCGATTTTGTCCCGCGCGAAAACGACGCCCGCGTTCCCGCCGCTCCCGCGGAAGCGGCGCCGCAGCCTCCGCCGCGCCCGTCCGCCTCGCCGGAAGCGCGCGAAACGCTCGCGCTTCTGAATGATCTTGACTGGATTCAAGGCGCGCCGCCGCAGACGCTACCGGAAAACGGCGTCGCGTTTCTGGACATTTGGCTCGCCCCCGAGCCCGGACCTTTCGAGCCGCTTTGGCACCGCATTCCCGCGCGCCGCATCGACGAGCTTCTCGGCCGCGCCGCCGAAAGCGTTCCCGTCTGCGTGCTCGCGCTGGAACATTCGCCGGGACGCATCGAAAAGACGCTCGCGTTCCCGCGTTTCGCGACGCGCCGTCCCGTCGCCGATTTGTCCGCGGCGGGCGACGACGGAGAAGCGTTTCTGAAAAAGCTCGGCGTCGAAGAGCTGCCCGCCGTCGTCGCGCTGCGCGACGGGAAACCGATTTGGCGCGGCGTCGCGCAGGACATTCCCGCGTGGCTCGTCGACGCCGCGCTGAACCGCGACTTCGCCCCGGAAAAATTCCGGGAACGCCGTGCCGCCGAGCGCGCCGAATACGACGCCGTTTTCCTTGAACTCGTGAACATCCGCAAGCGCATCATCGAGAGCGGCGATCCCGCCGCGACGGAAGACTTGGTCGCGCTGCGTGAACGGCTGACGAAATTTCCCGCGCTGGACATGATCGCCGCGGAAATCCTCGCGGGAACGTTTTACGCGAAAAAAGACTACGCGGGCGTCGGCGCCGTTTGCGCGGGAATCCTGAAAAAATATCCGTCGCTGAATTTCATCGCCGAGCATCAGCTCAAAATCCTTAACGCGAACCTGAATCTGCGCGCGGAGAATCTGCCCGTCGTCATTCTCGCCTGCCGCAACATTCTCGCCGCGGGAACGCCGCACGCGACGTCCTACTGGCTGCTGCTTTCCCGCACTTACGAGGAATGCGGCGACATTCCGAACGCCGTCTTCGCCGCCGCCTGCGCGAGAGACGCTTCCCGCGAATACGAAAATCTCCGCCGCGCCGAAAACGCGCGCTGACCGCACCCGCCGCCGCGGGAGCGAAGCGGATCGGGCGGGAACGCCGCGCGTTTTTGCGCATCCGCGTTTTCGATACGCGCGGATACGCGTCCTTTCACGCGCAAAAAAAGGCGTCCCCGCGGAGAAACCTCCTGCGGGGACGCCTGATTCGCGGCGAAAACGCGCGCGGCTTATTCGCCGGCGGGAACGTCGCGGTGCGGACGGTCGCCGCGGGAACGGCGGGAACCTCCGCGGTCGCCGCGGCGCGGGCGATCGCCTCCGCGCGGCTCGGCGGCCTTGGGCTCGTAGGGACGCCCTTCCTTTTCCGCAATGGCGGCGCGGCGGGAAAGACGGACGCGGCCTTTCTCGTCGACGCCGACGCACTTGACGATGATTTCATCGCCGAGCTTCACGACGTCCTCGACTTTGTTCACGCGGAAATCGGC
>DVOG01000117.1 GCA_018713755.1 Candidatus Spyradosoma merdigallinarum
GTGCGCGGCTTTCCTGACGTTCCCGCCGAAAAATTTTTCGAGAAAGGCGCGATATTCCTCCGCGGAAGAATTCGCAGAGGAAACCGTCGCCTCGAACGTTCCCGCGACGACGGAAATTTCCGAAAAAGGATTTTCCGCCCTCGCGTCGAAAAACACGCTGACGCGCTCCGCCGCTTCGCAGCGGGAAAGGAGTTCCGCGGGAGCGACGCGAGCGGCGTTTTCCGCGCCGCCCCCCGTCGGCGCGCCCGCGGTCTTTTCCGGCGTTCCCGCGGAAAAAAGCGGCAGGGAGCCGCCGTCGGATTCGTCCGCGGGAGCGAGCTTCCACTTTTCGATGAGCTTCGAAAAGTCCAGCCTTTTGAAAAGGCGGTAAAGCGCGGGAACGTCGGGTTCGCGGCGAAGATTGTTTTCCGGCGCGAAATCGATCGGCGCGTCCGTGCGGATGGTCGCGAGGTCGAAGGAATCGAACGCGCTTTTCCGCCCGGCCTCGAGTTTTTTCTTCAGCGAAGGCGCGATGTCGAGCGCGTCCAGCTTTTCGTAAATCGCGGCGATTGTCCCGAAGCGGCGAATCAGCTCGCCCGCCGTTTTCTCGCCGACTCCGGGAACGCCTTTGATGTTGTCGGACGCGTCGCCCATCAGCGCCTTGAGGTCGACGATGTTCGCGGGAGCGAACCCGTAGGCCTCGTAAAAACTTTCCGGAGAAAATTCCTTCGTCTCCGTTTTTCCGCCGCGGGAAACGACGAGCTTCACATGCACGAGTTCGGAAACGAGCTGCAGGCTGTCGCGGTCTCCGGTGTCGATTTCGCATTCCCAGCCCGCCGCCGCGCACTTCGCGCCGATGGTGCCGAGCAAATCGTCGGCTTCCCAGCCGGCGAGCTCGTAGGCGGGAACGTTCATCGCGGCGAGCACTTCCTTCAGGAGCGGAATCTGCGGACGAAGCTCGTCCGGCATCGGCCGGCGGCCGGCCTTGTACTCGGCGTATTTCTCGTGGCGAAACGTCGGCGCGTGAACGTCAAAGCACACGCAGAGCGCGTCGGGGCGGCTTTCGTCGAGCAGCCTGGAAAGAATCATCAGGAAACCGTAAACGGCGTTCGTCGGCGTGCCGTCGCGCGCGGACAAATGCCGCACGCCGTAAAACGCGCGGTTCACGAGGCTGTTGCCGTCCAGGACCATCAGTTTCATAAGCGGAGATTTTCCCGCACGCGCCGCGGGAACGCAAACAAAGAAAAACCGCCGCGCGCGGGAACTCAGGCGCCGCTCCCGAGCCGCCGCAGCACGCGGCACGGCGTTCCCGCGGCGACGACGTCGGCGGGAATGTCTTTCGTCACGACGCTCCCGGCGCCGATGACGGAACGCGCGCCGATTTTCACGCCGGGAAGAATCACGGCGTTCCCGCCGATCCAAACGTCGTCGCCGATTTCGATCGGCGCGCCGAATTCCGCGCCCGTCGCGCGCGTTTCCGCGTCGAGCGGATGCGCCGCCGTGTAGATGCCGACGCGCGGCCCGAGCAGCACGTTGCGCCCGATCGTCACGCGACAAACGTCGATGATGACGCAGTCGTAATTGGCGTAGAAATTTTCGCCGACGAAAATGTTTTTTCCGTAATCGCTGCGGAACGGCGGCTCAACGTAAAATTTCTCGCCGAGCGCGCCGAAAAGTTCGCGCAGGATTTTCCTGCGGCGTCCCGCCTGCGTTTCCTTCGTCGCGTTGAAAAGGCGCGTGAGCTTTTTCGCGCGAAGAAAATCTTTGCGCAATTCGGGATCCGATGCGAAGTAATGTTCGCCCGCGAGCATTTTTTCCTTTTCGCTCTTCATGCGGCGGAAGAAATCAGCGTTTCGACGGCGAGCTGCGCGAGCGCGAGCCCGAACGCGCCGGTGACGAACGCCGCCGTTCCCGCGCGCGGCCTGCCGCCCGCCGGAGAAATCATCTGCGGGAACGCGGCGTCCGCCGCCGCGGAATCCTCCGGCGGGAGCGGACGTTCCCGCGAAAAAACGACGCGCACGCCGATTTTTCTTCCGGAGTTTCCCTTCGGAAACCCGAAGCGCGAACGCAGTTCCCGCCGCACGACGCCCAGCAGCGCGTCGCCTTCGGCATCGGCGAGATCCCCGCATTCCGTCCGCCCGCCGTCGCGTTTTCCCGCGCAGCCGCCGGAGGAGACGACGGGCGTTCCCGCGGCGGCGCAGGCGGCGATCAGCGCGGCCTTGTTCCGCGCGCCGTCGATCGCGTCGACGACGAGGTCGAACGCTCCGCGGCGCTCTTCGAAAAAGGCGGGAGCGTTTTCGCGGTCGACGAAAATTTTTTGAACGGAAACGGCGCATTCCGGATTGATCGCGCGGACGCGCTCGGCGAGAGCGTCCGCCTTGGCGCGGCCGAAATTTCCGGCGAGCGCGTGAAGCTGGCGGTTCGCGTTCGTCGCGCAGACGTCGTCCGCGTCGATGAGCGTCAGCGCTCCGACGCCGCTGCGCGCGAGCGCCTCGCAAGTCCACGAACCGACGCCGCCCAAGCCGACAAGGCAAACGCGGGAACGTGCCAGTTTTTCCAGCGCGGGAACGCCGTAAAGCCGCGCGACACCGGCGAAGCGGGAACGATAATCTTCGGAAAACATTTTTTCTGAAAAAATCCGATGTTAAAATAGGAATATATTAGAAATGAGCTACTTATGAGCTTTTCTCGAAGAACGAGGTAATGACTTGGCAACAGTCTCAAACTCTGTGATTTGCGGTATTCTTCTGCCAAACAACTCT
>DVOG01000118.1 GCA_018713755.1 Candidatus Spyradosoma merdigallinarum
AGATCGTCGGCAGCGTCAGATGTGTATAAGAGACAGGGATTCCGAAAAGGGCGTTCAGCGCGAACTGCGCCGCGCTGATGAAGAGCGCGCCGACCATCGCCGTTCCGAAGCTCGCCACGTGGAAGTCGCGGAACAGCGCTCCCGCGAGATAGAGAAACCACGAGTTGATCATCCAAAGCACGAAAATCATGCCCAGGCCCATCGTCGCGATCAGGAAAGGCAGCGAAATGAGCAGCAGCATCGGACGCAGAAACGCGTTCAGCAGGCTGATCGTCGCCGCGACCAGCAGCAGCGTCGGCGCGTTCCCGCAGGAAATGCCTTCCAGCGCCCAGGCCGCGAACATCACGGCGGCGGAAAGCACGAGCCAGTCGCGCACCCAGGCGGAAATTTTCTGTTTGTCCATATGCATCATTTTCGTTTTTGCAGAAGCGATGCCAACACCAAAAACGCGCGGGAACGGTCAGCCGCGGCGCACGACGCGGGAGCCGAAGCGTTCCCGCAGAAATTCCGCGAGGTTGAAGAAATCCGGCGGGAGCGGCGCGCGCAGATCCAGCGGCGCGCCCGTGATCGGGTGCGCGATGCGCAGACGTTCCGCGTGAAGCATGACGCGCGGCACGGGCCAGCCTTCGTGCCGGGAACGGCTTTTCCCGTAGACGGCGTCGCCGAGAATCGGGTGCCCGATGAACGCGAGGTGGACGCGGATCTGGTGCGTGCGCCCCGTGTGCAGCGCGCAGCGCACCAGCGCGGCGCCCGCGCCGAAGCGTTCCTCGACCGTCCAGTCCGTCCGCGCCGGTTTCCCGTCTTCGCGCACGCACATTTTCGTGCGGACGCTCGGGTGTCTGCCGATGGGCTCCCGAATGCTGCCGGCGAGCAGGTCCGGTGCGCCGTCGGTGAGCGCGAGATACTGCTTGTCCGCCTCGCGAGCGGAAAATTTTTCGCAAAGCGCGTAATAGGCGGCGTCGGTTTTCGCGAAAAGAATGACGCCGGAAGTTTCTTTGTCCAAGCGGTGAACGACGCCGGGCCGCGCTTCGCCTCCGGCGAGGGCGAGCTTTCCCCGCGTGCGGTGGAGCAGCGCGTGCACGAGCGTGTCGTCGCCCGTTCCCGCGCCGGGATGCGTGACGATGCCCGGCGCCTTGTTGACGGCGATGACGTGCTCGTCCTCGTAAAGAACGTCCAGCGGAATGTCTGCGGGAACGAGGCGCGTCTCGGGATCCGGCGGGAACGCGACGGCGATTTCCTCGCCGGCGGAAACGACGGTTTTGCGCGCGAGGGTTTTTCCGCCGGAGGTCACGCCGCCCGCGTCGAAAATTTTCTGCAGGCGGGAACGGCTCGTTTCAGGAAACATTTCCGCGAGCGCCTTGTCCGCGCGCAGCCCTTCGCAGTGCGCGGGAACGGCGCGGACGGAAATCGCGGGGGCGTCGGGCGTGTCGGCGGCCATGGGCGGACGGAAGAACGCGGGAGCGTCTTTTTATTTCGCGACGAGGAGCGCGCCGTTGACGTTCGCGTGCCAGAACAGCGCGAGATCGTAGCCGGCGAGTCCGAGTCCGACGATTTGTCCGGCGCAGACGGGAGCGATGAGCGACATGCGGCGGAACTCTTCCCGCGCGTGGACGTTGGAAATGTGCACCTCGATCGTCGGGATGGCGCAGCCGGCGATGCAGTCGCGCAGCGCGACGCTCGTGTGCGTGAACGCGCCGGGATTGAACACGAGCCCGGAGAAGCCGCGGTCGGTCCATTCGCAGATTTTGTCGACGAGGGCGCCTTCGTGGTTGCTCTGGAAGCATTCGATTTCCACGCTCAGCGTTTTCGCCGTTTCCTCGAGATTGCGTTCGAGGTCTTCCAGCGTCGTCTTCCCGTAAATTTCGGGCTCGCGCACGCCGAGACGATTCAGGTTCACGCCGTTCAAAATGCCGATTTTCTTCATGACGGGCGCGATTTTACCGCGCGCGTTCCCGCAAGGAAAACGTTTTTTTCTCCGCGGCGGGAAAACGGCGGGAACGCTAGGCGCGCATCGTTTTCTTTGCGTTCCCGGAGATTTTTCTTTTTTATTGTCCGCGTCATGAAATTCAAAGTATCTGTTCCCGCAACGAGCGCCAACGTCGGTCCCGGATTCGACATGATGGGCATCGCCTTCGACATGTTCAACCGCTTCACGTTCGAGACCGGCGGGAACGAGCTGTTCATTTCCGGCTGCGAGCCGCAGTTCGCGAAAGCGGAAAACAACCTCGTCTACAAGACGCTGGAAAAGACGCTGCAGAGCTACGGGCGCCCCGTTCCGGGAATGAGCATTCACTTCGACACGGACGTGCCGCTTTCCAGCGGGCTGGGATCGAGCTCGACCTGCATCGTCGCCGGCATCATGGCGGCGAACCAAATCGGCGGACTCAATTTCGACAAGGGCGAAATTCTGCGCATCGCCTCGCTGATCGAAGGCCACCCGGACAACGTCGCTCCCGCGATTCTCGGCGGCTTCGTCGCCGCCATCATCGAAAACGATTTCGTTTACTGGCACGAATATTCGATCAGCGACAAACTGAGCTTCTACGCGCTGATGCCCGACGTGCGCGTTTCCACGGAAGAGGCGCGCAAAATTCTGCCGGCGTCCTACAGCCTTTCGGACTGCGTCTACAACCTTTCCCGCGTGCCGCTGCTCGTCGAAGGCCTGGAAAAGGCGGACGAGCAGCTGATTCGCGCCGGCTGCAAGGACCGCATTCATCAGAGCTACCGCCTTTCACTCATTCCCGAAGGGGAAAAAGTCTTCAACTACGTCCGCGAGAACGACAACGCCGTGACGACCTACGTTTCCGGCGCGGGGCCGACCGTCGTCGCCATCGTCGTCAACGACGACGACAGCTTCGGGAAGGAAATCGCCGATTTCTGCGACACGCTTTCGCTGAACTGGCGCGTGCGCAAAATGCACGTGAACCACCGCGGCGCATCGCTGAAAATCATCCGACCCTGAGGCGCGCGCCGTTCCCGCGGCTCACTGAAGCCTGCGGGCGATTTCCGCGCGCGAAATCTCGAAGAAAATTTTCTGGCCGTTCGGTCCGACGTTGGGCTGCGCCGTCGCGAAAAGCTCGTCGAGCAGCGCGGGAATCTCCTCGTCCGAAAACGCTTCGCGGTTCCGCGCGGCCTGCGCGGCGGCGATGCGCGCGATCGCGTCGTGCGCGACGTTCCCGCGGGAGAATTCCGCCGGCAGCCGCGCGATGCGGTCGACGAGGTCGCGCACGAACATGCGGACGTCGGCGCTCAGCGAAAGCCAGTCGGGAATTTCCGTGACGCGGAAGAAATTTCGCCCGAATTCCTCGACGGCGAAGCCGGCGGCCTCAAGCGTCGCCATGTTTTTCAGAAGCACGTCGGCGAGCACGGGCTCGAATTCCATCGGCTCGGGAATGAGCAGCGCCTGCGAGCGGCGTTCGGCTTTCCGGAAGCGGGCGAGCGTCCGTTCGTACCAGATGCGCTGCAGCGCGATGCGCGGGTTGAAGACGAGCAGATTCGCCCCGACGCGGAAAAGCAGCAGTCCGTCGAAGCCGAGTTTTCCGATGTAGTTCCAGCCGCGGCGCGTGACGCCGGCTGCGCTCCCGCGGCTGTCTTCGCCGGCGGGATCGTCGGAAGGCGTCGCCGGCGGCGTTCCCGCTTCCGCATGCGTCGTCGTCGCGCTCTCCGCGGGAGCGCGCGGACTTCCCGCTGCGGCCGTGGCGCGGGACGGATCGGAAGCGGGCTTTTCCGCGGGAAAGGGCGAACCGCGTCGCGTCGCGTTCCCGGTTTCCGCTTGCGGCGCGCGCGGGAACGGCGGCGGAATCGCCGGAATCGGCGCGGGCGAGGGCGGCGCCGTGTCTTCTTCGC
>DVOG01000119.1 GCA_018713755.1 Candidatus Spyradosoma merdigallinarum
GCGTAGACGAGCACGGACGGATTGAGATCGTCGCTGTGCTCGATGACGACCGTCTGCACCTGCCCCGTCGCCTCGTTCATTTCCGCGGAAACGGTAACGCCCGGAATCATGTCGCGGAATTTGAGCGTTCCCGCCTTTTCGGAAAGAATCGGAATGTTGTGCGGGTCCCACTTGGCGAGCAGCTCGCCGGTCTTGATTGTGCCGCCGTCGAGCACGGAAAGGAAGGTGCCGATGACGACTTCGTGTTCGTCAATGACCTTCGTGGGGTCTTTTTCGTCGAGGATTTCGACGGAGCCGGTCTTGTTGAGGACGACGGCGACGTTTTCCCCGACTTCGACGTAGCGCAGGTTCTTGTAGCGGACGATGCCGCCGGTGGGCACGCGGATTTCCGGATTCTTCAGAATCTGGTTGGCGATCCCGCCGATGTGGAAGGTCCGCATCGTCAGCTGCGTTCCCGGCTCGCCGATGGACTGCGCGGCGATGATGCCGACGGAAGTGCCGCGTTCGACGAGGTGCCCCGTGGACGGGTCAAGCCCGTAGGCTTTCGCGGGAATGCTGTTCACGCGCATGTGCGTGAGCGGGGACATGACCTTGACGCGTTCGATGCCGGAATCCTCGATTTTCTTCGCGACTTCGGAGGAAATCATGTCTCCGGCGCGAACGAAGATTTCGTCGGGATTCTGCGGATTGCGGACGTCTTCGCTGGCGCAGCGGCCCTCGATGCGTTCGTAGAGACGGACGATTTCGTCTTCGCCGTCGCGAATGGCTTTCTTCCAAATGCCGTCGCGGTTGCCGTCGTCGACTTCGGAAACGATGACGTCCATCGCGACGTCGCAGAGCTTGCGCGTCATGTAGCCGGCGTCGGCGGTCTTGAGCGCGGTGTCGGCGAGACCTTTGCGCGCGCCGTGCGTGGAGATGAAGTATTCGCCGATGGTGAGCCCGTCGCGGAACGAGGACAGAATCGGGCGTTCGATGATTTCGCCGTTCGGCTTCGCCATGAGGCCTCGGGCGCCGCAAAGCTGGCGGACCTGCTGCTTGTTCCCGCGGGCGCCGGAATCCATCATGACGTAGACCGGGTTGAGGATCCAGCGTCCGGAGCTGCGCGGATCGGACGCGTCCTGCTTGAGAGAGCGCGCGGGAACGGCGGACGCCTCGAGCGTCTTGAAGACGGACGCGGCGATCTCATTCGTCGCCTTCGTCCAAATGTTGACGGTCTTGTTGTAGCGTTCGCCCGCCGTGATGATGCCCTTTTTGTACTGCGCCTCGACGTCGTCGCATTCGCCCTGCGACTTTTCGATAATGGCTTTTTTCTCCTTCGGGAAAATCATGTCGCCGATCCCGATGGAAATGCCGGCGCGCGTCGCCATGCGGAAGCCCATCGCCTTGAGCGCGTCGACGACGGGACCGACGCCTTCCTTGCCGACCAAGCGGTAGGAGGAAAGGATGAGGTCTCCGATCTGTCCCTTTTTGACGGGGAAATTGATGAAGCCCATGCCTTCGTGCTCTTTGTCTTCGCCGGCTTCCGTGCGGAATTTCGGCCAAATCTGGTTGTAGACGATGCGGCCGATCGTCGTGCGGATGACTTTCTTTTCGGCGTTCCCGTAAATCGTCTTGCGTCCGTAGTCGGGATTGACGAAGTCGACCCAGTCATGGAAGTGGAGCGCGCCGTCGATTTCGGCGGTCTGCGCCTCTTCGACGGAAGCGATGACGGGAACGTGCTTCTGCCCGAGTTCCTCCGCGCTTTTCGGCGGCTGGAACGTCAGGTAGTAGGAGCCGAGCACGATGTCCTGCGAAGGCGTGATGATCGGCTTCCCGCTGGACGGGGAGAAAATGTTGTTCGTGGAAAGCATCAGGAGCTTGCACTCCATGATGGCTTCCGTGGAAAGCGGAACGTGAACCGCCATCTGGTCTCCGTCGAAGTCGGCGTTGAACGCCGTGCAGGTGAGCGGATGCAGGCGGATGGCGTCGCCCTCGATGAGCACGGGATCGAACGCCTGAATCGAAAGGCGGTGCAGCGTCGGCGCGCGGTTGAGCATGACCGGATGCCCCTTCGTCACCTCTTCGAGAATGTCCCAGACTTCCGGCGGGCGCTTTTCGATCATTTTGCGCGCGCCGCGGACGGTGTGGACGAAGCCGAGTTCCTTCAGGCGGCGAATGATGAACGGCTCGAACAGCACGAGCGCCATCTTTTTCGGCAAGCCGCACTGGTTGAGCTTCAGATCCGGACCGATGACGATGACGGAACGCCCGGAGTAGTCCACGCGCTTGCCGAGGAGGTTCTGACGGAAGCGGCCCTGCTTGCCCTTGAGCATGTCGCTCAGGGACTTCAGCGGACGATTTCCCGCTCCCGTGACGGCGCGGCCGTGACGTCCGTTGTCGAAGAGCGCGTCCACCGCTTCCTGCAGCATGCGCTTTTCGTTGTTGATGATGACGTCCGGCGTCTTGAGCTGGAGGAGGCTGCGCAGACGATTGTTGCGGTTGATGACGCGGCGGTAGAGGTCGTTCAGGTCGGACGTCGCGAAACGGCCGCCGTCGAGCGGGACGAGCGGACGCAGATCCGGCGGGATCACCGGCAGCACGGAAAGAATCATCCATTCGGGACGATTTCCGGACTCGATGAAGCCCTGGATGACCTTGAGCCGGCGCGCGAACTTGATTTTCGCCTGCTTGGAGCGCGTGTTCGCCATCTGCTCCTGCAGCTCCTGCACGATTTTCGGCAGATCCAGGGAAGCGAGCACGTCGCGGAGCGCTTCCGCGCCCATTTTCGCGACGAAGGCGTCTTCGCCGTATTCCTGCTGCGCCTGGGCGTATTCGTCTTCGGAAAGCAGCTGTTTCGTTTCGAACGGCGTCTTTCCGGGATCGACGATCAGATACTTTTCATAATAGATGACGGATTCGAGCTGGCGCGCCGTCATGTCGAGCAGCAGCCCGAGGCGGGACGGCATCGACTTGAGAAACCAAATGTGCGAAACGGGAACGGCGAGCTCGATGTGACCCATGCGGCGGCGGCGCTCCCGCGCGACCGTGACCTCGACGCCGCAGCGGTCGCAGATCACGCCTTTGTACTTGATGCGTTTGTATTTGCCGCAGGCGCATTCGTAGTCGCGCACGGGACCGAAAATCCGCTGACAGAAAAGCCCGCCCGGCTCCGGCTTGAACGTGCGGTAATTGATCGTTTCCGGATTTTTGACTTCTCCGTGCGACCACTGGCGGATCACGTCGGGAGAAGCGAGCGAAATGGACACGTAGTCGAAATTCTGCTCCGCGGAATTGATTTCGGAATCTGCGTAATTAATCATTGTTCGGTAAAGGTTGGCTGATGTTTTTTCTTGTTCGGCGGGAACGGAAAATCTCCGCATCCGAAAAAACGGACGGGAATTCCCGTTCCCGCGACGAGGCTCAGAGCTGCTTCGTGGAGTCGCCGAGCTGCACGTTCAGCGCGAGCGCCTGAAGTTCCTTCATCAGGACGTTGAACGACTGCGGCGTTCCCGCGGAAAGCGAGTTGTCGCCCTTGACGATCTGCTCGTAGATTTTCGTGCGGCCGACCGTGTCGTCGGACTTCACGGTGAGCATTTCCTGCAGCACGTAAGCCGCGCCGTAAGCCTCGAGCGCCCAGACTTCCATTTCGCCGAGACGCTGGCCGCCGTATTGCGCCTTGCCGCCGAGAGGCTGCTGCGTGATGAGGCTGTAAGGCCCGACCGCGCGCGCGTGAATCTTGTCCGCGACGAGGTGATTCAGCTTCATCATGTAAATCACGCCGACGACGACGTCCTGGTCGAACGCCTCTCCGGTGAGACCGTTGTAGAGGAGCGTTTTTCCGCTGTGCGGCAGCCCCGCCTTGTCGAGGTAGCCGCGGATCGTCTCTTCGGGAACGCCGTCGAAGATCGGCGTCGCGACCTTGATGCCCGCGGGCAACCCGTGGTCGGCGGCGGGCGGGAGCACCATTTCATCGAAGCCGCCCGTCTGGATCTGGAGTCCGAGCTTTTTGCAGGCCCAGCCCAAGTGCGTTTCAAGAACCTGCCCGACGTTCATGCGGGAAGGGACGCCCAGAGGATTCAGGCAGATGTCGACCGGCGTGCCGTCCGGCAGGTAAGGCATGTCTTCCACGGGAACGATGCGGGCGACGACGCCCTTGTTCCCGTGACGGCCCGCCATTTTGTCGCCGACCTGAATCTTGCGCTTGACCGCGATGTAGACCTTGACGTTCTTGATCGCGCCGGAATCGTCTTCGCCCGCCTCGATGGAGGCGTTCTTGCGGTCGCGCTCTTCTTCGAGATCGTTGAATTTGCGCAGGAATTCCTCGACGATGCGCATGATTTTGATGCGCACCGGAGACTGCGGCATGTCGATGTATTTCGGCACGGACGCGAGCTTGCGCAGCAGCGTCTTCGTGATTTTGCGGCCCGCGGGAATGATGACTTCCTTCGTGTCGCTGTTGATGACGTCGAGCGGAATTTTTTCGCCGAGCAGGATGTTGGAAAGCGATTCCGTGAGCTCGTCGCGGAGCTTGTCCGTCTGCGTGCGGAAATTTTCGTTCACGGACTTCATCATGCGCCGCTGGTCGGAGTGCGAAAGTTTTTCGGCTTCCTTGTCCGTGCGCGTCGAAACCTTCACGTCCATGATGATGCCGTAGGTGCCGGAAGGCACTTTGAGCGAAGAGTCCTTCACGTCGGCGGCCTTTTCGCCGAAAATGGCGCGGAGGAGCTTTTCTTCCGGCGCGAGTTCGGTTTCGGATTTCGGCGTGATTTTCCCGACGAGGATGTCGCCCGGATGGACTTCCGCTCCGACGCGGATGACGCCGTCGCGCCCGAGATTTTTCAGCGCGTCTTCGCCGACGTTGGGAATGTCGCGCGTGATTTCTTCCGGCCCGAGTTTGGTTTCGCGGGCGGTGACTTCAAATTCTTCGATGTGAATCGAAGTGAAGACGTCGTCCTTGATGACGCGTTCGCTGAGCAGGATGGCGTCTTCGAAGTTGTACCCGTTCCACGGCATGAACGCGACGAGGACGTTGCGGCCGAGCGCGAGCTCGCCGCCTTCGGTCGCGGCGCCGTCGGCGATGCACTGACCTTTCCTGACCTTTTCGCCCTTTTTGACGGACGGGCGCTGGTTGAAGCACGTCGTCGCGTTGGAGCGCAGGAATTTGCGGAGCTCGTAAACCTGCGCGTCCGGCGAATCCGGATTCTTCCCGTCTTTCGTGATGATGATCTTGCGCGCGTCCACGGAAGCGACGATCCCGTCCTGTTCCGCGAGAACGACGGTCTTCGAGTCTTCGGCGATGCGCTTTTCCAGACCGGTCCCGACGAACGGAGCCTGCGGCTGCAGCAGCGGAACGCCTTGGCGCTGCATGTTCGAACCCATCAGCGCGCGGTTCGCGTCGTCGTGTTCAAGGAACGGAATCAGCCCCGCGGCGACGGAAACGACCTGCTTGGGAGAAACGTCCATCAGATCCACGTCTTCGGGATCGACGACGAGGACGTCTTCGCGGAAGCGCACGGTGACCTTGCCGAGAAGACGACCTTTTTCGTCGACCTCGGAGTTCGCCTGCGCGACTTTATAGTTTTCTTCCTGATCCGCCGTGAAATATTTCACTTCGTCCGTGACCTGCCCTTTCTTGACGATGCGATAAGGCGCTTCGATGAAGCCGAATTCGTTCACGCGGGCATACGTGGAAAGCGAATTGATCAGACCGATGTTCGGACCTTCCGGCGTCTCGATCGGGCAAATGCGCCCGTAGTGCGACGGGTGAACGTCGCGCACTTCGAAGCCGGCGCGATCCCGGTTGAGCCCGCCCGGCCCGAGAGCGGACAAACGCCGCTTGTGCGTGAGTTCGGACAGCGGGTTGATCTGATCCATGAACTGCGAAAGCTGGCTGCGCGCGAAAAAGTCGCGCACGACCGTCGAAAGCGCTTTCGGGTTGATGAGCTTCCCCGGCGTCACGGAATCGACGCTCTGGTCATACATCGACATGCGGTCCCGCACATGGCGTTCCGTGCGCGCGAGCCCGACGCGGCACTGATTCGCGAGCAGTTCGCCGACGTTGCGGACGCGGCGCGCCCCGAGATGGTCGATGTCGTCGACGACGCCGTCCCCGCGCTTCAGGTTGCAGAGATACTTCGTCGCGCGCACCAGGTCTTCCGTCTGGATCGTCCGCGTCGAAATCGGCGTGTCAAGCTTGAGCTTCTGATTGATTTTGTAGCGTCCGACGCCGCCGAGGTCATAGCGCTTCGGGTCATGGAAAAGACGCTTCAGCAGCGAGCGCGCGTTCGGGATCGTCGGCGGTTCGCCCGGGCGGAGCACTTTGTAAATGTCTTTGAGCGCCTCCTCCTCGTTGCGCGTCGGGTCCTTCTTCAGCGCGCGGATGATGGCGCCGTCGTCGACGGACGTATCGATGACGCGCACGGAACTGATGCCGATCTTTTCGATTTCCCGCAGAATGGTTTTCGTGATCGGCTCGAAAGCGCGGGCAAGCACCTTGCCTTTTTCGGAATCGATGATGTCTTCGACGAGCACGTATTTCGACACGCCGTCCATCTCGATCGCTTTTTTGATTTTAAGCGTTTCGAACTTGTAGAAAAGCTCGAGGATTTCCGCGTCGGTGCCGAAGCCCCATGCGCGCAACAGCGTCGTGATGAGAAATTTGCGGCGACGGCGGCGGCGGTCAAGATAAACGTAAAGCAGGTCGTTTTGGTCGAACTGCACTTCGAGCCAGGTCCCGCGGTCGGGAATAATGCGGAAGGCGTAAAGCGTTTTTCCGCTGGAATGGTCGCTCTGTTCGAAGCAGATGCCGGGCGAGCGGTGAAGCTGGCTGACGATGACGCGCTCCGCGCCGTTGATGATGAACGAGCCGCGGTCCGTGATCAGCGGCATTTCGCCCATGAAGATTTCCTCTTCCTTGACGTTGTCGCCTTCGCAAAGGCGCAGCTTGAGCAGCAAAGAAACCGAATAGGTGATCCCTTCGCGAATGCATTCGAGCTCCGTGTTTTTCGGACCTTTCAGGTCGTAGCTCACGTATTCGAGACGGCAACGGCTGTCGTAGCTCTCAATCGGAAAAACCTCCTTGAACACGGACTGAAGGCCGACGTCCCGGCGCTTGTCGGGATCAACTCCGCGCTGAAGGAACTCCACGTAGGAATTGATCTGGTTTTCAATGAGGTTGGGCGGAGGAATGACCTCGCGCAACGTTCCAAAATTCTGACGCTCAGACATGTCGTTTGGGAAATGAATGGATTGAGTGTGCTACAAGCGTGGACGGGAACTGTTTTTCCGGCGTTCCCGACCGGTTTTTTCGGACGATGATTATTCCGGCGGCGAAAGCGGCGCGGGAACGCGCCTATCGTCCGGCCTTCGCCGAGAGCGAAATTCGGGCAAAACCCGATTTCGCCTTATGCCGCGAATGCGGACAGCGTGTCCCGCTGTCCGCAAATCGTTGATCGGAAGAAAAAGAGCGAGGCAAAATTATTTGACCTCGACTTCGGCGCCAGCCGCTTTGAGCTTGGCTTCGATTTCTTTCGCTTCTTCTTTCGTGCAGCCTTCCTTGACGGCCTTGGGAGCGCTTTCGACGAGGTCTTTCGCCTCCTTGAGGCCGAGACCGGTGATCGCGCGGACTTCCTTAATGACGTTGATCGGGCTCGCGCCTTTCGCCTTCAGGATGACGTCGAACTCCGTCTTTTCCTCGGCAGCGGGAGCAGCCGCGCCGGGAGCGGCGACGACCGTGGCTGCGGCGGAAACGCCCCAGAGCTCTTCGAGTTCTTTGACCAGCGCGGTCAGTTCCTTGACGGGCTGAGCGCTGAGCCATTCGATGACTTGTTCTTTCGTGATGTCTGACATTGTGTTGTTTTTCCTTGAATGATTAGCGTCCGGAAACCGGACATTTAAGAGGGAATCCCCCTAACCTTGTTCCTTGGATTTTCCCGTTCCCGCCGGAAACTTTCCTTGCGGAAAAGCGCCTCCCGCGGGAACGAAAAAGTGATTTCGTTTTTCTGCGAAGCTGTTCTCCGGCCCTGCGCGGAATCATTCCGCCGCGGGAGCGCCGCCTTCTTCCTTTTCGTTCTTCGCCACGAGCACGCGGACGAACTGCGAAGCGGGAGCGGAGAGCAGGGAGAGGAACAGCGCGCGCGCTTCCGGAAGCGTCGGGAGCTTGGAGAGCTCTTCGATCGCCGCCTTGTCGAGCAGCTCGCCTTCGACGATGCCGGTCTTGATTTCAAGACGGGTCGTGTCCTTGAAAAACTTGATGAGCGCTTTCGCGACGGCGCTCGGATTCTCGCCGCCGACGACGATGGCCGTGTGCCCGGTCAGGTGTTCGGAGACGTCCGGCAGACCGGCGTCCTTCATCGCGATGTTGAGAATGCTGTTCTTGACGACGTGATATTCGCCGCCGAACTCGCGGATCGCGTTGCGGATCATGGCGGCGTCGACGACCGTCACGTGCGTGAAGTCCGTCAAAAACAGATAGTTCGACTTCGCGAGATGCGCCGCGACTTCTTCCACCAGAAATTTCTTTTCAGATCTCATTGTTCAACCTCCCGCTGCTTAAGCGACATAGGGTTTGACGTCGATCTTGACGCCCGGGCTCATCGTGGAGCTGACCGTCAGAGACTTGATGAATTTCGCGCCCTTCAGCGCTTCGGGCTGAGCCTTGACGAGCGCGCGAATCGCCTCTTCGGCGTTTTCGGCGAGAGCCTTGGCGTCAAAGGACCGCTTACCCACGACGATGGAAATGTTCGCCGTCTTGTCCATCTTGAATTCGACGCGTCCGCCCTTGACCGCCTTAATCGTGGCGGGAATGTCGTCGGAAACCGTTCCCGATTTCGGATTCGGCATCAGTCCGCGGGGACCGAGCACGCGGGCGACCTTGCGGACTTCCTTCATCGCGGACACCGTGGAAACGGCGACGTCGAATCCCGTCCAGCCGCCGCTCACCTTCGCGATGAGATCGGCGAGTCCCGCTTCGTCCGCACCGGCGGCGAGCGCTTCTTCCGGCTTTTCCGTGAAGACGATCACGGAAACCTTTTTGCCGCTCCCGTTCGGGAGCGAAACCGTGCCGCGCACCATCTGGTCGGACTGCTTCGGGTCAACGCCGAGCCGGGCGCTGACTTCCACGGTTTCATCGAATTTGGCGACCGGCATTTTCTTGAGCACCTCGACCGCTTCCGCGACCGTGTAGCTCGCCGTCAGATCGCCGGCGGCAAGCGCCGCCTTGTATCTTTTGGATTGTTTTTTTGCCATAGCGACTTGTTTGTCTCCTGCTTGTCTGCAGTGTTTGTTGAAAAGTCTCAATTTTGGCAGACGCGGGAACGCGATGCAAGAAAAATCCTCTCGCGTTCCCGCCGTCCGGGATTATCGGAATCAGCCGACGATGTCGATGCCCATGGAACGGGCCGTGCCTTCGATCATCTTCGCGGCCTGCTCGGCGTCCGCCGCATTCAGGTCTTTCTTCTTCATCTCGACGATTTCGAGAATCTGCTTGCGCGTCACCTTGCCGACTTTGTCTTTATTGGGAACGCCGGAGCCGCTTTCGATTTTCGCGGCCTTCTTCAGAAGGACAGAAGCCGGCGGAGTCTTGAGGATGAACGTGAAGGATTTGTCCTGATAAACCGTGATGACGACCGGCAGAATCAGCCCCGCCTGGTCTTTCGTGCGGGCGTTGTATTCCTTGCAGAACGCCATGATGTTGACGCCTTTCGCGCCGAGAGCCGGACCGACCGGAGGAGCCGGATTCGCCGCTCCCGCCGGAAGCTGCAGCCGAATTTCACCTACTACTTTTTTTGCCATTGATGTTCTTTCTTAAATTGTTGATGTCGTCGTGCACTTAACTTTCCGAGACGCGCTCGACCTGCCAGAACTCGAGCTCCACGGGCGTCAGACGCCCGAAAATCGAGACGGAGACCTGCATTTTTCCGCGTTCGACGTCGATCGCGTCAATCGTTCCCGTGAGGTTCATGAAGGGGCCGTCGTTGATCTTGACGTCTTCCCCGACGTTGAACTGCACTTTCGGCACGGTCTTGCCTTCCGCGGCGCGAACCTGCTCCTTGATCTGTTCGATTTCGGAAGGTTTCAGCGCAACGGGATGCTCGCCGCCGATGAAATCGATGACGCCCTGCACGTTGCGGACGAAGAACCACGGCTGGTTAATCAGCTTTCCGTTCTCGTCGAACAGGCGCATGCGGAGAAAAATGTAGCCGGGATAAAGCTTGCGGACGCGCGTCGTACGTTTGCCGCCGCGCACTTCCGAAACATTTTCCGTCGGCATCAGCACCTCCGCGATGTAGTCGGCCATTCCCGGTTCGATTTGGACGAACTTGTCAAGGTATTTCTTCACGCGCTGCTCCATGTTGGAGAGCGTCTGAATCGCATACCAACGGAAACCGTCGCCTGCATCACTCGTGCTCATCTTGTGCGTTCGTATCTCTGGATGTTTTATGCGTGGGAAAAGAGCGCCCGAATCAGGCGCTCACAAGCGTAGTCAAAAACTGAATCAAATTCATCAGCGAAAAGTCGAAGAGGAAGATGACGAAAGTCAGCACAACGACGGCGACGCAAACCACCGCCGTGTACTGCACCCATTCCCGCGGCTTCGGCCAAACGGCCTTCTTGACGACCTCGGAATAAGTCTCGTTCCAGAAACGACGAAGCGTATCGAAGAATTTGATGATTTTTGAAAACATTTCTTTTAGTGGCAGGGCGGGAGGGGATCGAACCCCCAACTTGCGGTTTTGGAGACCGCTGCTCTACCAATTGAACTACCGCCCTGTTTGCAAGAAATTGTTCAGCGCAAGCCGGAACGCGGGAACGCGTGTTCCCGCAGACCGACTTGCCCCCGACAACAAAAGCGCCTTACTTGACGACTTCCGTGATCTTGCCGGAACCGATCGTGCGGCCGCCTTCGCGGATAGCGAAGCGCTGACCTTTTTCCATGGCGACGGGCTTGCCGAGCTCGATTTCGATCTCGATGTTGTCGCCGGGCATGACCATTTCCGTGCCTTCGGGCAGACGAACGACGCCGGTGACGTCGGCCGTGCCGAAGAAGAACTGCGGACGATAATTGGTGAAGAACGGCGTGTGGCGGCCGCCTTCATCCTTCGTCAGGACGTAAATCTGCGCTTTCGCCTGCGTGTGCGGATGAATGGAACCCGGCTTCGCGAGCACCTGTCCGCGCTGCACCTGGTTCTTTTCGATGCCGCGGAGGAGAACGCCGACGTTGTCGCCGGCAAGACCTTCGTCGAGGCTCTTGCGGAACATTTCAACGCCCGTAACCGTGGACTTCAGCGTGTCCGCCAGACCGACGATTTCGACTTCTTCGCCGACCTTGACTTTGCCGCGCTCGATGCGGCCCGTGGCGACCGTGCCGCGGCCCGTGATCGAGAACACGTCTTCGACGGCCATCATGAACGGCTGGTCGATCGCGCGTTCCGGTTCCGGAATTTCGCTGTCGAGCACGTCCATAAGCTCGGAAACGGCGTTGTAGCCGAGGTCGCGCTTCTGGCCCGAAGAGGCGTCTTCGAGCGCCATCGTCGCGGAGCCGCGAACGATCTTCGCGTTGTCGCCGTCGAACTCATACTTGTTGAGAAGGTCGCGGATTTCCATTTCGACGAGCTCAAGCAGATCCGGGTCGTCGAGAAGGTCGCACTTGTTCAGCCAAACGACGATTTTCGGCACGCCGACCTGGCGGGCGAGCAGGATGTGCTCACGCGTCTGCGGCATGGGTCCGTCAGCGGCGGAAACGACGAGAATCGCGCCGTCCATCTGCGCCGCGCCGGTGATCATGTTCTTGACGAAGTCCGCGTGACCCGGGCAGTCGACGTGCGCGTAGTGACGCTTTTCGGTTTCGTATTCGACGTGCGCCGCCGCAATCGTCACGGTCTTGGTCGCGTCGCGGACCGTTCCGCCCTTGGCGATATCCGCGTAAGCCTTGACGACGGCGAGACCCTTGCAGGCCTGGACGGCGAGGATAGCGGCCGTCGTGGTCGTCTTCCCGTGGTCGATGTGACCGATCGTGCCGACATTGACGTGCGGTTTCGTGCGAACGAAGGTTTCTTTAGCCATATTGTTTCGTGTTGTTTGTTGTTATTTGTTGTTGATGAAATGCGAACTGGAGCCCCCGAGCAGACTTGAACTGCCGACCTCGTCCTTACCAAGGACGCGCTCTACCGACTGAGCTACAAGGGCTTCAAGGGTCCCGTTCCTTTCGCGCGTGCGAAAAGAAAGGAACGAGCAGTTTGAACTTTCCCGCGGATTCGTCAAGTCCTTTTTTCATCTGAGAAAGAAAAAACGACGAAGAAGCGCCTTTCAGATCCGAAGGGCCTCGACGCGCAAAACGCGCCACGTGGCGACGACGCGTCCGTTTTCGCGGGAAAACCGATCCGCGTACTCGCGCAGCACGCGGCGCAGCGCTCCCGCGGGAACGCGCCGCGAATCGTCCGTCGTGCCGCTGTCGCGCAACGTCTTGAGCAGCTGAGCGGCGTCCGCATATTCGACGACCTCAGAGCTCGTTCCCGCGCGCAGCACCTCGAAACCCGCCGCGCGGAACGCCTCGAGCCACGCGTCGGCCGTGCGCCACTTCAGCGGCAGGCTCTCCGCGGGAACGAGCGAGTAAAGCTCGCGCAGCGACGGCGCGACGAAAAACCCGTGCAGCATCTTTCCGCCCGGACGCAACGCGGCGTGAAACGCGCGGAGCGTCTTTTCCGGACAAGGCATCCACTGCAGCAAACTCGACGAATAGAGCCGGTCGCACGCGTTTTCAGGCAAATTCCAGCCGTCGCAAATCGCCCACTCCGCCTGCGGGCAAGCGCGTCTGCCGTGCGCGACCATCTCCGGCGCAAGATCCGTCGCAAGCACGCGGCAGCCGCGCGCGACGAGTTCCCGCGTGAAGAATCCCGTTCCCGCGCCGAGTTCCCATATCCGCACGGAATCCGGCAGCCCGCGCTCGATCCAGGCGCCGAGCCATTTCGCCGCGCGAAGCTGCACGGCGGCGTTCTCGGCGTACGTCGCCGCGCGCCTGTTGAAATTCAGTCGACTCGTCTGTTCCTGCCGCATCAAAAAAACTCTGCGAAAATTTTCATTCCCCGCGCCCGCAAGCGCAAGTTCAACCTCACGAAAGCGCGCCCGCCGAGGCAACGGCGCCGAGAAGCGAGCGGAGATCGTGCGTCGCGGAGGGAACGAGCCTTACGGGATTTTCCGGAAACGTCGCGGCGACGTCGCGCGCGTCAATCAGCGCGTCGTCTTCGCCGAGAAAAACCTTCCACGAACGCGCGCCCGCGGGAACGTCACCGAGCCCCGCCGCCGCGAGAACCTCCAAGCCCGCATCCAAATCTTCGATACAATACGGAAGCGACGCCGGCGGCGGGAACGACAGCCCGGCGCGCGCGTAAAAATCCGCGAGCGCCGCGGGAGCGTCCTTCTTCAGCCAACGGCGCAAAAACTTCACCTGCGTCGCGGAAACGCGTCCGCCCGCGCCCGCCTCGCGCGGGAACGCGAGAAACGGAGCGCAGAGCGAGACGTCTTCGCAGAAAAATTCGCCGCGCGCGGAAGCTTCGAGCAGCAAAAAGGCGCCGAGCGAATAGCCGACGACGCGACGCGCTCCCGCGAGCGCCGCGACGTTTTCCCGCGTCGGCGCAAGCACGCGCGCGCCCGGCGGGAAAAGCGCCGCGGCGGCTTCAGGCGCGATGCCCCAGCCGGAGAGGACATGAACGGAAACTTCGGAACTCATGAATTTGTATGAACAGGGCTTTGCGTTCTTTTCGCGGAAAGAATTTCAAGCGTCTTTCCCGCGAAGCGAATTTTCGCGCGACACTTGCCTTCCGCATTTCGAGGTCAGCCGCGCAGCGCGTCGCGCAACGCCGAGGAAAAGCGCTCAAGCTGCTCGTCCGTCAGCATGCGGTTGAGCGAAAGACGCAGCCGCGACGTTCCGGCGGGAACGGTCGGCGGACGAATCGCGCCGACGCGGAAACCGCGTTCCCGCAGACGCTCCGCGACGCGCATCGTCGCCGCCTCTTCGCCGACGGGCACGGGAACGACGGGGGAATCGCCGTCGGGAACGCCGGGCGCGACTTCGCGCAGACGCGCGCGCCACCGCCGCGAAAGCGCGGGCATCGCCGCGCGTTCCTCCGCGGAAAATCCGCGCACGCGCCGCACCGCCGCCAGCGCCGCGCCGGCCGCCGCCGGCGGAAGATACGTCGAAAAAATGAATTCCGCGCCGAAGTTGACGAGGAAACGCCGCAGCGTCTCGTCGTTGAAAAGCGTGTACGCGCCGCCCGCCCCGAGCGCCTTTCCGAGCGTGCCGACGAGCACGTCCGCCTGCCGCGCGAGCCCGAGCGCGTCCGTCAGCCCGCCGCCGTTTTTGCCGAACCAGCCCGTGGCGTGCGCTTCGTCCACGATCCAGACGAAGCCGAATTCCTCGCGCAGGCGCGCCATCGCGGCGAGGTCGGGATAATCGCCGTCCATCGAAAAGACGGTTTCCGTGGCGACGAACACCGTTCCCGCAAAACCTTCCGCCCGCGTCTTTTCAAGCAGTTCCCGCAGATGCGCGACGTCGTTGTGGCGATAGCGCTGAAACCGCGCGCCGCTCTTGAGCGCGCCCGCGATCATGCTGTTGTGGATGAGCCGATCGGCGAAAATCCGATCGCCCGCCTGCGGGAGCGTGCCGAGCACGCAGCAGTTCGCGGCGTAGCCCGTGTTCCAAACGAGCCCGCAGCGGAAGCCGAGCCAGTCGCACAGCTCGCGTTCCAGCTCCGCGTGGATTTCCTTGCGGCCGGTGACGAGCGGCGAGGCGCTCGCCGAAGCGCCCCACGCGCCGATCGCGCGAATCGCGCCCGCCTTCACGACGGCGTCGTGCGCGAGGCACAAATAATCGTTCGCGGAAAGATCGACGAAATCCGCCCGCGCGGGAACGGCGATAAGTTCGCGTTCGCGCCCGCGCGCGGCGACGGCGGCGAGCTTTTCGCGAAGCGCGGAAAACTGCGGAAACGCCGTTTCCCGAACGCCGGCGGGAACGCGCCGCGGCGAAACGCGCGGCGCTCCAGCCGAAAGCAGCGCGTCGAGATTTTCCGCCGAAAATTTCTCTCCCGGAAAGCTGCGCCCGACGACGGGAACGCCCGTCTTCGGGATTTCCGCCGCGTTCGACGCGAGCACGCCCTCGCTCTGCGGACGGATTTCGTTCAGCCAAAAATGCGGCGCGGGAACGCCTTTCGCGTCGCAATACGCCGCGAGCAGACGCGCCTGCGAAATCGCTCCGAGCCGGTTTTCCACGACGATCAGAGCGGCGTCCGCCGTTTCCCGCGCGAAGTCCGCCCAATCCGTTCCCGCGTCGTCGACGGGAACGGCGAGCCCGCCCGCGCCTTCGACGAGCTGCACGTCGCAAGGCGGAAGCGCCGCAAGCTTTTTCTTCGCGTCTTCGATCGAAAAAACCTTCCCGTCGCGGCGCGCGGCCTCCGTCGGAGCCAACGGCTGCGCGTAGCGCGCGATGCGCGCGGCGGAAAGCGTTCCCGCCCCGCCGGCGAGGACGCGCGCGGCGGCGAGCGCGCGATCCGCGTCGCCCGGAGAATCCTCGCGCGGCATTCCCGTCTCGACGAGCTTGACGATGCGGACGTTCAGCCCGCGCGCGGCGAGCGTTCCCGCGAGCTGCCCGAGCACGTGCGTCTTGCCCGCGTCCGTGTCGTTTCCCGAAACAAAAATCGTCTGCATAAAAAGAAAAATCGGCGGGAACATTACTCCGCCGCGTTCCGCCTTTCAATTTTCAACTTCCCGCGACGGGAGCGCGCTTCTTTTTTCTTTTGCGGGAACGCGGGAAGGCGCGTAGAATCGCGCTTTTCATTTTTTTCTCCGAATCACGATGACGCAAGACATTCCGAAGAATTACGATTCCGCGCAGGTCGAATCCCGCCGCTACGCGAACTGGGTCGCGCACGGCTGCTTCAAGGCGGATCCCGCGCGCGTAAGCGCGGCGCGGCCGGCGTATTCCGTCGTCATCCCGCCGCCGAACGTCACGGGCGTCCTGCACATGGGGCACGTGCTGAACAACACGATCCAGGACATTCTCGTGCGGCGCGCGCGGCTCGAAGGCAAAGAAGTTCTTTGGCTTCCGGGAACGGACCACGCCGGCATCGCGACGCAGGTCATGGTCGAAAAGCAGCTGAAAAAGACCGAAGGCAAGACGCGGCGGGATCTCGGCCGCGAGGAATTTCTCAAGCGCGTCTGGGACTGGAAAAAGGAAAAAGGCGGCATCATCATCAGCCAGCTCAAAAAACTCGGATGCTCGTGCGACTGGTCGCGGGAACGCTTCACGATGGACGAGGCCTACACGCGCTGCATTCAGAAAATCTTCGTCGACCTTTACGAAAAAGGTTACATCTACCGCGGCAAGCGCATGGTGAACTGGTGCCCGGCGACGCTCACCGCGCTCTCGGACGAAGAAGTCGTCATGGAGCCGCACAAAGGTTTCCTGTATTATTTCAAAGTCGAAATCGCCGAGGAGCCGGGAACATTCCTGACGATCGCGACGACGCGCCCGGAAACGATCCCGGGAGACTCCGCCGTCGCCGTCAACCCGAAGGACGAACGCTACGCGAAATACATCGGGAAGCACGTCGTGCGCCCGCTCCCGCTCGAAAACCGCGCGCTCATTCCCGTCGTAGGCGACGAATCCGTGGAATTCGAGTTCGGGACCGGCGTGCTCAAAGTCACGCCGGCGCACGACAAGACCGACTTCGAAATCGGACGGCGGCACAAGCTCGAAGTGACGGACATCATGAACCCCGACGGGACGATGAACGGGCTCGCGGGGAAAGACCTCGCCGGCATGGACCGCTTCGCCGCGCGGAAACGCTCCGTCGAGCTGCTGCAGGAATGCGGTCTGCTCGTCAAGGAAGAACCTTACGAAAACAACGTCGGCATCAGCGAACGCGGGAAAGTGCCCATCGAACCGCGCCTTTCCGAACAGTGGTTCCTGAAATATCCGAGCGTTCCCGCCGCGCGCGAATGCGTCGCTTCCGGGAAAATGAAATTCCACCCGGATCGCTGGCGCAAAGTCTACGACCACTGGCTCGACAACCTGCAGGACTGGTGCATTTCCCGCCAGCTCTGGTGGGGACACCGCATTCCCGTCTGGTATTCCAAAAGCGATCCCGCGAAAATCCGCTGCGCCGTCACGCCGCCCGAAGATCCCGAAAACTGGACGCAGGATCCCGACGTGCTCGACACCTGGTTCTCCTCCTGGCTTTGGCCCTTCGCGACCATGGGCTGGGATCCCGACGCGCCTGAAGGCGAAGAGCCCGAACTGCTGAAAAAATTCTACCCGACGAGCGACCTCGTCACCGGCCCGGACATCATCTTCTTCTGGGTCGCGCGCATGATCATGGCGGGCTACGAGTGGCGCGGCGAAATGCCCTTCCGCAACGTCTACTTCACGGGAATCGTCCGCGACAAGCTCGGCAGAAAAATGTCGAAGTCCCTCGGGAACTCGCCCGACCCGCTCGACCTGATCGCGCGCTACGGCGCGGACGCGCTGCGCTTCGGCATGATGCGCTCCGCCCCGCTCGGTCAAGACGTGCTTTTCGACGAAAAGAACGTCGAGCTCGGCCGCAACTTCTGCAACAAGCTTTGGAATGCCGCGCGCTTCCGCCAGATGAGCGGCCCGGCGGCGGACAACTCGTCGCTCGACGCCGTCGTCGCGCGCATCGATCCCGCGCTCTGCGACGCGGACGACCACGCGATTCTCGACGGGCTGACGCGCCTCGTGCGCTCCGTCTCCGACACGCTCGCGAACTATGAATTCAACGCCTACGCGCAGACGCTTTACTCCTTTTTCTGGAACGATTTCTGCGACTGGTACGTGGAAGTCGCCAAGACGCGCCTCGCCGACGAAAAACTGCGCGGGAACGTGCTCGCGGTGCAGGATCTCTGCCTGCGCCAGTTCCTGCTCTGCCTCGCGCCGCTCGCGCCGTTCATCTCCGAAGAGCTGTATCAGCTCCTCGGATACATCCGCGAAGACGAATTCCTGCAGGACCAGAAGCTCGTTTCCGCGGAAGAGCTTTCGGCGGCGCTGGAAAAACGCGGACTGAAAATCGACGCCGACGCCGTGAGCGACATCGCGCAGATCCGCGAATTCGTCACGCAGGCTCGCGCGCTCAAATCGCACAACGGCGCGGGAACGAAAAAAGACTGCCGCTTCCGCCTCGCGCTCAAGAACGACGCCGCGGGATCGCTCTTCGCGCGCCACGCCGCGAAGCTGCGCGCGCTCGTCGGAGCGAAGGAAATCGAACTCGCCGAATCCGATTCCGGGAACGCCTCCGGAGCTTCCGCCGTGACGCCGCTGGGCACGCTTTCGCTGGACATGACCGGCCTGATCGACGTCGAAGCCGAACGACGCCGCCTCACGAAAGAGCTCGAAAAGCTCGACAAGGCGGTCGCCGCGGGAACGGCGAAAATCAACAACCCCGCCTTCGCCGCCAAAGCGCCCGCGCACATCCTCGACGGCGCGAAAAAACAGCTCGCGGAAACCCTCGCCAAACGCGACGAAACCGCCCGCCTCCTCGCCGCCCTCGGCTGAGCGCCGCCGCGGTTTTGTTCGGGAACGCGGAACGGGAACCGTCGCCCGTTCCGCTTTTTTATTGTTCGCCCGGTTCCGTCCGCGAAGCTGAAAAAGTTCGGTCGAGTCGGTTAGCGACACTAACCGACTCGACCGCGGCCGCCTTTCGATTTCCGCGGCGCGCTGCGAGACTCCTTGCAGTTGCAAGCGGAAGCGATTTTTTGATAGAGTTCGAAATCATATCCCCATGAAGCAGCTCGAACTCGAAAAACGCACTTCCGTAAACGTCCAGGAAAAGGCAGACCTCATCTGGGCGATAGCCGACAAACTCGTCGGCATTTACAAGCCGCACGAATACGGGAACGTCATTCTGCCGATGTGCGTCATCAAGCGTTTCAGCGACACGCTCGCGCCGACCAAGGCCGCCGTCCTCGCGAAAAACGCCGAGCTCGAGCGCCGCAAGATCGCCGTCAAATCCAGCCAGCTCTGCGCCGCTTCCGGATACGATTTCTACAACGTCAGCCCGTTTTCGTTCGAGAGTCTCCGCTCAACGCCGGAGCAGATCGCGGAAAACTTCCGCTTCTACCTGCAGGGTTTTTCGGAAAACGTCATCGACATCATCCAAAAATTCAATTTCGACAACGAAATCACCAAGCTCGCCGACAACGGCATCCTCTTCAGCGTCATCGACGAATTCTGCACGAAAAAGGCCTACCTCGGCGCCGACGCCGTTTCCGCCGTGGACATGGGCTACGTCTTCGAAGAACTCGTCCGCAAATTCTCCGAGAGCTACGACGAACACGCGGGAGCGCATTTCACCGCCCGCGACATCATCTACATGATGGCGGAGCTCCTCGTCGCGCCGAACAAAGCCGAGCTTCGGAAAAACGGAATCACCGCCATGCTCTACGACATGGCGATGGGCACGAGCCAGATGCTCGACTGCCTTGCCGAAAAGCTCCTCGAAATCGATCCCGAAGCCGACCTGCACTTCTTCGGGCAGGAGCTCAACGAACAGACCTTCGCTATCGCCAAGGCCAACATGCTCATCCGCGGCGAACACGCCGACAACATGAAGCACGGCAACACGCTTTCCGACGACAAGTTCGGCGGCTACCTCTTCGACTACGTCATCTCCAATCCGCCTTTCGGCATCGAATGGAAAAACGAGAAAAAAGCCGTGGAGGCGGAAGCGCGCCAAGGCGACGCCGGGCGTTTCGGCGCCGGGCTTCCCTCCGTCGGCGACAGCCAGCAGCTTTTCCTGCTCAACGGCGTCGCCAAGCTCAAAGACTCCGGACGCATGGCGATCATTCAGAACGGCTCTCCGCTCTTCAAGGGCGACGCCGGATCCGGCGAAAGCGAAATCCGCGGCTTCCTCCTCGAAAACGACTGGCTCGAGGCCGTCGTTCAGCTTCCGAACGACATGTTCTACAACACCGGAATCTCCACGTACATTTGGCTGGTCTCCAAGAACAAGGCGCGGGAACGCCGAGGCAAAGTCCAGCTCATCGACGCGAGCCGATGCTTCGAGAAACGCCGCAAGAGCCTCGGCAACAAGCGCAACGAGTTCACGGAACGCTGCATCGCGCTCGTCGCGAAGGCCTACCTCGAATTCTCCGACGCCGCTTATTCCGAAGCCGGAAAGATCGTCGAAAGCAAAATCCGCGACAACGACGACTTCAAGTTCACCAAGATCACCGTCGAACGCCCGCTCCGCGACGAAAACGGCGCGCCCGTCCTCAAAAAAGGCAAGCCGCAGATCGAGTCCGACACCGAGTCCGTGCCGTTCAAGGAGGACGTCGGCGCCTACATGCGAAAAAACGTCCTTCCCTACGTGCCCGACGCCAAGATCAATCCCAAGAAGACCAAGATCGGTTACGAAATCCCCTTCACCCGCGAATTCTACAAATACGTGCCGCCGCGCCCAAGCGCCGAAATCTTCGAGGAGCTCAGACGTCTCGGGGCGCAGGAAGCAGAGCTCATGAAAAAAATCCTCGGGAAATGACGCTCGACGTTCCCGTCCCCCCCCTCATTTTTGTTTACAAATCTTGTAATTTTTGATTTTTTGTAAACATGCAACCCGCCACCGACATCTTCCCCGTCCGTTTCAGACAGGCGCGCGCAATCGCCCGACGCTCCCTGCGCGAACTCGCCTCGGATCTCCACGTCTCTCACACGCTCCTCAACCGCTACGAGACCGGCGCCGCGAAGCCGGTCGCGTCCATGCTGCTGAAAATCGCCGACGCGCTCGGCGTCGCCCCGGACTTCTTCTTCCGCAGAGAACAGCCGGCGCTGCAGGAAATCCGCTTCCGCAAAAAATCCGCCCTCGGCGCGCGCGAAAAGCGCTCCATCGAAGAACGCGCCAAGGATTTCTTTTCCCGTTATCTCGAAATCGAGCAGATCGCCGCGCACGAAACGCCGCCGTTCCCGCGCTTCGAGGCTTCGCGGGAACGCTCGCCCGAAGCTTGGGCTCAGCGCCTGCGCGAGGACTGGCATCTCGGAGACGATCCGATTCCCAACCTGCAGCAGCTTCTCGAAAACAAGGGCGTCAAAATTTTTGAAATCGACACCGACAACGAAAAATTCGACGGCTTCTCCGCCGTCTGCGGCGACGCCGCCTTTCTCGTGATCGCCTCCTGGCTCAAAAAAGACCTCCCGCGAAAACGCATGACGCTCGCCCACGAGCTCGGTCACCTGCTCGTCGCCCAGGACGCGTCTTTCTCCGAGGAGGAGCACGAAGCCTTCGCGGATGCCTTCGCCTCGGCCTTCCTCATGCCGCGGGACACTTTCTCCAAAATGTTCGGCTGGCGACGTTCCCGCGTTTCGCTCTCGGAGCTGCTTCCCGTCAAAGCCTATTTCGGCGTTTCGATCGCGGCGCTCATGTACCGCGCGCGCGTGCTCGAGCTCATTTCCGAGTCGTCGTTCCGGCAGTTCTGCATTGTCCGCAACAAATTGGGCTGGCGCAAAAAAGAACCGGACTGCTATCGCGGCGAAGAAAGCTCTTCCCGTTTCGAACGGCTCGTGAAAAAAAGCGTCCAGGAAGCGGAAATCTCCGAGTCCAAGGGCGCCGCGCTTCTGGGCGTTCCCCTCGCGAAACTGAGAAAGGAACTCGCGAATGCCGTCTGACGAAGACAGCACGTTCTTCATTCACGACGCCTGTCTGCTGATCGATCTCTGCGCGGGCGGTCTGCTCCCCGCATGGTTCGACTCCGGGCGACGCTTCGCCACGACGACGCTCGTCGTCGCCGAAGTGAAGACGCCCTCACAAAAAAAGACGCTCGCCTCCTTCATCCGCGCGGGAACGCTCGTCGCCGAAGACCCGGAATTCGAAAAATTGCTGCTCGCCGACGAATGGGCGGAAACCCGCCGAGTCAGCCTCGCCGACGCCTCCGTCGCGCTGCTCGCGCGGGAACGCGGAGGAATTCTGCTTTCCGGAGACGACCGGCTGCGGAAACGCGCAAAGGAAGACGGCGTCGAAGTGCGCGGTCTCTTTTGGATTCTGGACACGCTCGTCGAAGAAGCCCGAATCTCGGAAAACGCCGCAGCCGGCGCGTTGGACGCGATTCTCGCCGCGGGAGCGCGGCTCCCGAAGAACGAATGCGAAACCCGTCTCAAAAAATGGAGGACGCAGAAATGACGCGGCCCGCACGAAAAATGAAGCCTTCCGGAATCCCGTGGATCGGAGACGTTCCCACAGACTGGGAAATCTGCAAGTTGAAATTTGTGGTGAACGCGTTTACGGGAAACAGCATTAAAGACGAAGAAAAAGATTTTTATTCTTCTTTTCCTTTAGAATCTTCGCATCCATACATTGCCACAAAGGATATTGATAAAATCACTGGGAGGATAAACTACGAAAGTGGTCTCCGAACCTTGAAAAGAGATACTTTGTTTAAATTAGCTCCAAAATATTCAACGCTCCTCTGCGTGGAAGGAGGAAGTGCAGGAGAGAAGATAGCTTTTACGGAGCAAGATGTAAGCTTTGTAAACAAGCTCTGTTGTTTTTACACTTCTTCAATAAACAAAAAATATTTGTTTTATTTCCTCTCCTCTTCGGCCTTCAAGGAATGTTTCAAATCGTTTATTTCTGGTCTTATCGGGGGCGTCCCCGTGTCTGTATTCAAGAATTTTAACATTTCTATCCCTCCAACGGAAACACAAAAGAAAATCGCGGAATCTCTGGACGAAAAGTGCGCGGAAATCGATGCCCTGATTGCGGTGGAGGAAAAGATGATTGCGGAGCTGAAAAGCTACAAGCAGTCCGTCATTACGGAAGCCGTCACGCGCGGCGTCCCTGCCGCCGCGAACGCCGCGCGCCCCCTCAAAGACTCCGGCATTCCCTGGCTCGGCTCTGTCCCCGCCCACTGGGAAATTCGTATGATAAAAAGAATTTTTCATGTTTTTTCCGGAACAACACCTAAAAGCGAAAATCCAAATTATTGGGATGGTCCTTTCTCATGGATTACACCTGCAGACTATAAGACTCCTGATAAATATGTCTCTTCGGGGAGAAAGAATCTGACTCGTGAAGGTCTGCTTTCATGCGGACTTACGCTTCTTCCTGCGGGAAGCATTATTTTTTCCAAACGAGCTCCTATTGGGGCTGTCGCAATCGCAAGAAGCGAATTGTGCACGAATCAAGGCTGCCTGTCGTGCGTTCCGAGGGTTGATTTGAACGAAGAGTATTTTTATTTTCTGATGAGTGTTTTTACAGAGCAATTTGAACTTTTAGGCTCTGGAACGACTTTCAAAGAAATTTCTCTTTCGGATTTTTCGAAATTTTTATTACCATTTCCGCCAAAATCCGAACAATGTGAAATTGTGAAATACCTAAATGAGGAGTCCAATCGAATCAACTCTGTGATTTCTGTTAAACAAGAGAAAATCACCACTTTTCAAAACTACAAAAAATCCATTATTTTTGAATACACCACAGGAAAGCGAGAGTCTTAAAATGATTACACAAGATGAATTTCTTGATTATAAAACACTTTCTGTCCGAAAGGCATTGTTTCGCGATGTGAATTTAAACGATTCTTTTTTTGATTCCTTAAAAAGAGATTACGAAGAATTTGAAAAATGGTTTGAGAGAAAAGCTAAAGAAGAAGCCTATACTCTCACAGGCGACACTGGGCAATTACTTGCATTTTTGTTTTTGAAGATAGAGGGGCCTAATGAACCTTACCCTGATATCACACCATCTTTTTGTCCGGCAAAACGTTTAAAGGTTGGAACTTTCAAGGTCGATCGGCGGGGACAACGATTGGGAGAAAGATTTATCAAAATCATTTTCGATAACGCCTTGTCCAATGATGTTGATGAAATTTATGTTACGATTTTCGAAAGAACGGAAGAGCAAAAACTCCTTGTAGCGATGCTCTGCGATTGGGGGTTTGTAAAATATGGGATAAAATTGACGGGGGAAAGTGTTTATGTACGAAAGCTCGTTCCTGCCGTTGATATCAAATTTCCTAAAAAAACATTTCCGTTCGTTTCAAAATTAGCGCCAGCGTATCTCACTCCTATATACCCAGAATATCATACAGAATTGTTTCCAGACTCGATATTGAAAACAGAATCTCCAATTGATTTCAAAGAATCATCTCCTCATCGAAATGCTATTGAAAAAATATTTATATCAAGATCCATTGAAAGAAATTTAAATGTTGGCGATTTAGTGTTTTTTTATAGGACTGGAGAAAAAGGCAGATCTGCGCTATATTCCGCTGTCGTGACAACTGTTGGCGTTGTCACTGGCGTAAAAAAGCATATTAGCTCGGAGGACGAGTTTGTCCAGCTCTGTAAAAACCGTACAGCCTTGAATCAAGAAGACTTGAAAAAATGGTGGAAAGAGAAACCCTATTGCAGACCTTTTCTCGTAAAGTTTCTTCATGTGGCATCTTTTAAAAAGCGTCCGAATCGTAAAGTGCTAATGGACTTGAACTTCCCTTCCATGAACGAGGGGCCTCGAGGGTTTACAAAATTAACGGAGTCCGAAATTGGGCACTTGATTTCTCTATCCGAATTAAATTCTAAAATTTTCGTAAATTACTAAAATGAGT
>DVOG01000120.1 GCA_018713755.1 Candidatus Spyradosoma merdigallinarum
TATAAGAGACAGGTGCTTTCCCGCGAAGTCTGCGTCGACGAACTCGCGGCGATTTGCGCGCGCGGGAACGCCGATCCCGCGTTTTCGCTTCCGCTGGAAATGTTCATCCACGGCGCGCTGTGCGTGTCGTATTCCGGCCAGTGCCTGACGAGCGAGTCGCTCGGCGGGCGTTCCGCGAACCGCGGCGAATGCGCGCAGGCCTGCCGCTTGCCCTACGAGCTGATTTGCGACGGGCGGAAAGTCCCGCTCGGCGCGCGGCGCTACTTGCTTTCTCCGCGCGATCTGTGCGGCGTCGAAATGCTGCCGGAGCTGATGCGGCTCGGCGTGCGCTCGCTCAAAATCGAAGGCCGGCTGAAATCGCCGGAATACGTCGCCGCGATCACGCGCATTTACCGCGACTGCGTCGACCGGCTTCATTCGATGGCCGCCGACGGCGTTCCCGCCGAGACGCTTTCCGCCTTCGCGAAGCAGCTGCGGGAACGGCACGCTTACGCGGCGGAAATGGCGTTTTCCCGCGGTCTCTGCACGGGCTGGCTGCGCGGCGTGAACAACCGCGAGCTCGTCGGCGCCCGCTTCGGGAAAAAGCGCGGCGTGTTTCTCGGCGCCGTTTCCGGCTTCGGGAAAGACGGCGTTTTCGTGCGTCTGCGCGCGCCGCTGAAGCCCGGCGACGGCGTCGTATTCGACGCGGGAACGCCCGAAGAAAACGAGGAGGGCGGTTACGTTTACGGCACGGAAAACGCCCGCGGGAACGGCGAGACGTTCGTGCGCTTCGCCCGCGGCGGAATCCGCTGGGAACGCGTTCGGCGCGGCGACGGACTTTGGAAAACCTCCGATCCCGCGCTGACGGAAGAGTTGCGCGCGACGTTTTCCGGCGACAAGCCGCGCTGGGCGCGCAAGGCGCATTTCCGCGTTTTCGCGGAAGCCGGAAAGCCGCTGCGCGCGGAATGTTCCGACGGCTGCGGGAACGCCGTTTCCGCGGAAATCGGCGACCCGCTCGCGCCCGCGGAAAGCCGTCCGGCGACGGACGCGTGGCTGCGGGAGCAGTTCGCGCGGCTCGGCGGCACGGGCTATTACCTTGACGGTTGGCGCGCGGAAATTTCAGGGAATCCTCTCGTTCCCGCCAGCGTCGCGAACAAACTGCGCCGCGCGCTCGTCGAAAAGCTGAACGCCGCGCGGGAGAACTCCGTCCGCTGGACGCTGAACGCGCCGCTTTCGCCGCGCGCGGAAAACGTCGCTCCGCAGGATCGCCCGCGCCGGTCGTCGCCCGAGCCGACGGAGCTGATTTCCGTCGTGCGGGAGCTCGCGCAGCTCGACGCGGCGTTGGCGTCCGGCGCGAAAACCGTTTACGCGGAATTCGAAAATCCGCGGGATTACCGCGTCGCGGCGGAGCGCGTCCATGTCGTTCCCGGAGCGGAATTTTGGGCGCAGCCGCCGCGCGTTTTCAAGGAAGCGGCGGACGAGGCGGGTATTTTGCGCGTCGTGCGGGAATGCGGCGCGGACGGATTTCTCGTGCGCGCGCACGAGCATTTTTACGCGTTCGCGGGAATGCGTCTGCGCGGCGATTTTTCGTTGAATGCGGCGAACCATTTGAGCGCGGACTATTTTCTGCGGGAACGCGGCCTGGAGCGCGTCGCCGCGTCTTACGACATGAACGCGGCGCAGCTTTGCGCGCTGCTTGATCGCGTTTCCGCCCCGGAGAAAATCGAAGTCACGCTGCATCAGCGCATGCCGATGTTTCACATGGAGCACTGCGTTTTCTGCGCGTTTTTGTCGGAAGGAAAAAATTTCCGCGACTGCGGGCGGCCTTGCGAAAAGCACGTCGTGCGGCTGCGCGATCGCACGGGCGCGGAGCATGCGGTCAAGGCGGACGCGGGTTGCCGCAACACGGTCTTCAACGCGCGGGCGCAGACCGGCGCGGAATTTTTCGGCGAAATCCGTTCCCGCGGCGTCCGTTTTTTCCGCGTCGAATTCGTCGACGAAGCTCCGGAGCGCGTCGCGGAAATTCTCGCGCGCTACCGCGATTTGCTTGAAGGAAAAATCGACGGGAACGCGCTTTGGCGCGGGTTGCGCGTCGAGTCGAAGCTCGGCGTCACGCGCGGCACGCTCAAGAAATGACGCCGCGGGAGCGGCGGCGGGCGGCGTTTTTTTTCAGAAGCCGGGAAGCGTCGGATCCGGCGGCGGGAACGCGGAAAGATCGCCGGCGCGGTTGCGCAGCCACGCGGAGATGACGCCGGCGACGCGCTCGATTTCCTGCGGCGTCAGCGCGCGGCCGGGCGGAATGCCGTGCCATTTCCGCAGACAGCCGCGGCAACACGTTCCCGTGGCGTGCTGGGCGATGAAGACGACGTGCCCGCGCATCGGCGTTTGCCTGCCGTCGTTTTTCGGAAAAGCGGGAGCGAGGCGTTCCCGCACGATTTTCCGCGCCTGCGCGTCGATTTCCGCCCAGCCTTTCCGCGCGATGAACGCGCGGTCTTTTTCGTCGAGGCGAAAGCGGGAACGGAACGCCGATTTTTCGAGCCGCTTTTTGAGCGCGTCGAAATCCGTCACGGCGCGGCGGGCGGGAGCGGCTCGATTTTTCTGACGACGCGTTCGGGAAAGCGCGAGCCGTTTTCGTCGGTGACGTAAATGTGTTCCCAGACGAGGCGGACGCGCGCGCCGGGCTTAAGCGCGCGCACGAGCGCGGCGGTTTCCGGGGAAACGTCGCTCGTTCCCGTCGTCGACTGAAGCATGAAGGAGAATTCGTCGGTTTTCGGATCGCCGTATTTTCCCGGCTTTTCGTAGGCGTTGTAGCGTTCGACGCGGAAGACGGCGAGCGTGCCGGATGCTCCGCATTTGTCCGGGCAAAGCGACGTCATGCCGCGACAGACGTGTTCGCGCGTTCCCGCGAAAACGGCGTCGACGTCGTGGAGCGCGAGCCGCTCGGACGTTCTTGTCCCGGCGGGCCGCAAGCTTTTCGCGGGAACCGGCGGC
>DVOG01000121.1 GCA_018713755.1 Candidatus Spyradosoma merdigallinarum
GCGAGCTCGTTCCAGTCGTAAAGCGGGTTGCCCCAAAGCTGCCCGTCCGCGGAGAAATAATCCGGCGGAACGCCGGCGACGGATTCCGGGAGTCCGCTTTTGTCGAGCTGGAAGATTTCCGGATTCTGCCAAACGTCCGCGCTGTCGGGAGCGACGAAAATCGGCGCGTCTCCGATGATGCTGACGCCGTGCTCGAAGGCGTATTTCCGCAGCGCGCGCCACTGCGAGAAAAAGAGGAACTGCGCGATTTCGAACATTTCGACGTCCGCGCGCACGCCGGCGTCCCAGTCGTGGCGGCGCGCGGCGGGAAAGATGCGGGCTTCCGGCGGCCATTCGTACCAAGGCTTTCCGCCGAAGTGATTTTTCAGCGCGCAGAAAAGCGCGTAGCCGGGGAGCCAGTCTTTGTTCTTTTCGCGAAATTCGCCGATGTCGCCGAATTTTTTCAGCGCGGCCGGATTGTTTTTCGCGTTTCCGCAGAGCTTTTTCAGCACGGGGAAAAAGCGTTTCCACAACGCGCCGTAGTCGACGCGTTCCCGCGGGAGCTCGGCCAGCGGCGCGAGGTCTTCGGCGGAGAGCAGTCCTTCCCGCGCCGCCGCTTCCAAGTCGATCAGATACGGATTTCCCGCGAACGCGGAGAAGCACTGATAGGGCGAATCTCCGAAGCCCGTCGGCCCGAGCGGGCAGACTTGCCAGAGGCCCAGGCGGCACTCGGCGAGGAAATCCACGAAGCGGAGAGCGCTTGCGCCGAGCGTGCCGATGCCTTGTTTCGAGGGGAGCGCCGTCGGGTGCAGCAGCACGCCGCCGTCGCGCTTTTTCAGCCAATTGAAAAGAGGAGCCATCGCGGAGCATTTCAGCAAGTCCGCCGTTCCCGCGCAACGGAAAAACGGCGGCGGGAACGCCCGCTTTCCGCTCGCAGGCGGAATGGATTGCGTTCCGGGCGGAATCGGGATTAAAGTTCGCCGTCATGAACATACTTTCCGTAAAGGAAGCTCTGACGGCGGACGTTCCCGCCGGGAACGCGCTCGTGCGCGGCTGGGTGCGCACGCGCCGCGACTCGAAGACGTTTTCGTTTCTCGAAATCAACGACGGTTCGTGCCTGAAGAACCTGCAGTGCGTCGTCGACGCGTCCTGTCCGGGCTACGCGCTCCTGAAAAGCGCGACGACGGGCGCGAGCGTCGCCGTCTCGGGCGAGCTCGTCGCTTCGCAGGGCAAAGGGCAGAGCCGCGAGCTTCGCGCCGCGAGCGTCGAAATCATCGGCGTTTCGCCGGACTCGTTCCCGCTGCAGAAAAAAGGGCACTCGGTCGAATTTCTGCGCACGATTCCGCATCTGCGCGCGCGGACGAACCGCTTCGGCGCGATGTTCCGCGTGCGTTCCCGCCTCGCTTTCGCGGTGCATCAGTTTTTCCAGGAACGCGGTTTCGCCTACGTTCACACGCCGATCGTCACGGCGAGCGACTGCGAGGGCGCGGGCGAGCTTTTCCGCGTGACCACGCTTCCCGCCGACGGCGCGCCGAAGGACGCCGACGGGAACGTCGATTTTTCGCAGGACTTTTTCGGCCGGCCCGCGTATCTGACGGTGAGCGGTCAGCTCGAGGCGGAGACGCTTGCCTGCGCGCTGGGCAAAGTCTACACGTTCGGGCCGACGTTCCGCGCGGAAAATTCCAACACGTCGCGCCACGCGAGCGAGTTCTGGATGATCGAGCCGGAAATGGCGTTCTGCGACGTCCGGGGCGACATCGACGTCGCCGAGGCGCTGATCAAATACCTCGTCGCGGACATTCTGAAAAACTGCCCGGACGAAGTCGAATTTTTCGGGAAATTCGTCGACAAGACGCTGCGGGAACGCCTCGAGCACGTCGTCGAAAAGCCTTTCGTGCGCGTCACTTACACGGAAGCGGTCGAAATCCTGCGCGCCTCCGGGGAAAAATTCGAGTTCCCGATCCGCTGGGGAGACGGGCTGCAGAGCGAACACGAGCGCTTTCTCACGGAAAAGCATTTCCGCGCGCCCGTCGCCGTTTACGATTATCCGCGCGAGGCGAAGCCGTTTTACATGCGCCGCAACGACGACGGGAAAACCGTCGCCGCGACGGACTTGCTCGTTCCCGGCATCGGCGAAATCGTCGGCGGCAGCCAGCGCGAAGAGCGTCCGGAAAAACTGCTCGAGGCGATGCGGGAGCACGGACTTTCGGAAAAGGACTACGGCTGGTATCTCGACTTGCGACGCTTCGGGACCGTGCCGCACGCGGGCTTCGGGCTCGGATTCGAGCGCATGCTGATGTTCGTCACGGGCGAGGGCAACATCCGCGACGTCATCCCGTTCCCGCGCACGCCGGGGCACGCGTGAGCGCGCGTTCCCGCCGCGGGAAAACGGCGGGAGCGGCGGAAAAAGCTTTGCCTTTCCGCGGGCGCGCCTTACGCTCTGAAGGCATGAAAAATTCCATGCCGGAACTGCCCGCAGCGTTCCCGCCGCCGGAAAAGCCCGGGCGGCCGGACATCCTTTTCGTCGCCGGCGAACACTCCGGCGACGAGCTTTCCGCCGCCGTCATCGCGAAGATGCTGGCGAAAAGCCCCGCGCTGAAAATCGCGGCGTTCGGCGGGAACGACATGCGCGCCGCGGGCGCGCAGCTGCTTTTCGACATGACGACGTTTTCCGCGGTCGGCTTCGTCGAAGTCGTTTCCAACCTTTCTTTTTACAAAAAGCTCTTCGCGCGGATTTTGGCCTGGGTGCGGGAACACCGCCCGCGCGCGGTGTGCTTCACGGATTTTCCGGGCATGAATCTGCGTCTGGCGAAAGCGCTGACGCGCGAGGGGCTTTCCCGCAAGGGCGGCGGCGACATCGCGCTGTTTCACTACGTTTCGCCTCAGATTTGGGCGTGGAAGGCGCATCGCCGCTTCGAGATGGAAAAGACGCTGGATTCGCTCGGCGTGCTGTTCCCGTTCGAGGTGAAATGCTACGAGGACACGTCGCTCGACGTGCATTTCGTCGGCGACCCGTTCGCGGAGCCCGACCACGTTCTCCCCGTGCGCTACGAGGCGGGAGCTCCCGTGCTGCTGCTGCCGGGAAGCCGGCCCAAGCCCGTCGCGCGGATTTTCCCGGTGCTGCTCGGCGCGTGGAAAATTTTCCGCGAAACGCACCCGGACAAGCGCGCGGTCGTGCTGCATCCGGGCGAGCCCGTGCGGAGCATTCTGCAAGAACTTTCGGGAAAAAATCCGGAGGCGGCGCGCGGCATCGAGCTCGTTCCCGTGGATGCCGCCGCGGGCGCGCCGCAGCCGGCGAGCGCCGTGCTGATGAGCTCGGGAACGATGTCGCGCTCGTGCTCGCTCGCGGGCGTTCCCGGCGCGATTCTCTATCGCGCGAACCCGATCACGTGGGCGCTCGGCAGCTATTGGGTCGGCGGAAGAATCCGCTACCTCGGTATGGCGAACATTCTGCTCGACCGCGACGTTTATCCGGAATTTCTTCAGAAGGATGCGACGCCGGAAAAGCTCGCCGCGCGGCTTTCCGCGTGTTTCGACGATCCGAAGATTCTCGAAACGATGCGCCGCGACCGCGACGAGCTCCGCGCGTTGCTGCGGCCCGCGCCGGGAACGCCCGACGCGGCGGAATGGCTTTCCGGGAAGCTGCGGGAACTCGGTGCGCGCGGCTGACCGCAGCGGTTTTTCGCGAACGTCCCGAGAAAATTTTTCCGTTTTTCTTCGTCATGAGAATCACAGGAGGCACGGCGCGCGGCATTCCGCTTTCGCTCCCGACGCGCGGAGAAATCCGCCCGGCGACGGATTACCTGCGCGAGGCGGTCTTTTCCTCGCTGGGCGCGCTGACGGAGGGCGCGGCGGTGCTCGACTGCTTCGCGGGAACGGGCGCGTACGCGTGGGAGGCGCTTTCCCGCGGCGCGGCTTCCGCGGTTTTGGCGGACAAGAATCCCGCGGCGACGGCGGCGCAGAAAAAAAATTTCGCCGCCGTGAAAAAATCGCTGGAGGCGCGCGGCGTTCCCGTTCCCGCCGTGCGCTTTCTTTCCGCGGATTTGCTCGGCGCGCGGCCGTTCCCGCCGGATCTTCCCGCGGCGGATCTGATTTTCTGCGACCCGCCGTGGGCGCTGTGGG
>DVOG01000122.1 GCA_018713755.1 Candidatus Spyradosoma merdigallinarum
ATCGCCGCGGCCAACGGCGTCAACTGCGTCAACGCCTTGACCGGATTCAAGTGGATCGGCGCCAAGCTTCAGAAATATCAGCTCTCCCTGAAGCCGGAAGCGTTCGAGGCGGAAGGCTGCGCCGGCACGCCTTACGCGAAGCTTCCATGGAAAAAGCGCGCGGCGCTTCAGCTTAAGCACGGCACGTTCTTCGTCACCGGCGGAGAAGAAAGCTACGGCTATCTCGGCTCCGACTGCGTGCGCGACAAGGACGGGAACGCCGCCGTTCTCATGATCATCGAAATGGCGTCCTGGGCGAAGGCGAAAGGCATGAACATCGCCGAGTATCTGGATTCCATCTACAAAAAATACGGCTTCTATTCGGAATCCCTTCTGAACGTCGTGCTTGAAGGCGCCGCCGGCGCCGCGCAAATTCGGAAAATTCTGACTTCGCTTCGCGAAAATCCGCCGAAGGAAATCCTCGGAAGCAAAGTCGTCGAATTCAAGGATTTCGGACGCGACACGATCAAAGACTGCGACGGCGACGTCATCCCGAAAGAGGATTTTTATTTCTTCTCGCTCGAAAACGGCATGAAAATCGCCGTTCGCGGGAGCGGCACCGAACCGAAGTGCAAGTTCTACATCTTCGCTTCGAACGGAAATCCCGATCTCGCGAAAGCGAAAGCGGAGGCCGCCGCCGCGATCGAGGCCGCTAAAGCCTTCCTCAAAGAAGACGCGATGAAACGCGCGAACGCATGACGGCAAAAATGCTTTTCGCGAAAAAATTCCTTCTCGTTCCCGCGGTTTGCTTCGCCGCGGGAACGCTCGCTTCTTGCACGACGGCGGAGGATCCCGAAGATCCCGGCTTCAACAAACCCGCCGTCACAGGCGTGCTCAAAGGCGACATTCGGACTTGGAAAGGCTACGGCGACGCGCTTGAAAAAGAAAATCGCCGCGCCGCCCGCGAAGGTCCTCGCTGGGACGACGGTCTCCGCGAGGATTTCTGACGGAACGAAAAGCGAAAACGTTCCCGCAGAAAAACGGAACGTCGTTTTTCATTCGAAGAGCAACGACAAGAGTATGACGACGAACACAAATCGCCTTTACAGATCCCGCGACGGCATCGTCGCCGGCGTTTGCGGCGGCATTGCCGACTTTTTCGGTCTCGATGCTTTTCTGATTCGTCTCGCGACACTGATTCTTATTCTTGCGGGCGGTCTTTCGTTTTGGGTTTACATCATTCTTTGGCTGATTATTCCCAAGGCTCCGCAACAATAAGCATGGCGCGGGCGGCGCGGGCAAGCCGTGCGGCGTCCTTGAAGACGCGGGAACGAGGCGGCTCTTTTCCCGTCAATACGAACGTCCGCGGCGATTTTCGTAGAAGTTGATGTAGGCGCGGTTCAGCGTCGAATAGCCGCCCGGCGTCGGATAGCGTCCCGTGAAATACCAGTCGCCCGTGCTTTCCGGGCAGGCTTTGTGCAGATTTTCTATCGTCTGGAAAACGAGAATGAGCTCGCCTTTCCAGTCGCAGTTCGGATAGACGAGTTCCGCGCATTTCTTCGAGATTTCGTCCGTCGAAAACTCGGCGTAAATGCGGTCGACGTGGTTGACGATTTCTTCCGGCGCCTTGTGCTGCTGGGCGAGGCAATCCTGATACACGTCGCGCAGCAAATCGCCTTTCCCGCGCTGTTGGCAAAGCGCGACCGCCGCCTGAAACGCGAGGAATTTCCCGAGCTCGCTCATGTCGATCCCGTAGCAGTCCGGATAGCGGATTTGCGGCGCGGAGGAGCAGACGATGATTTTTTTCGGATTCGGACGGGAAAGGATTTTGAGAATCGATTCTCTCAGCGTGGTGCCGCGCACGATGGAGTCGTCGATGACGACGATGTTTTCGCCTTCCTTCACGACGCCGTAGGAAATGTCGTAGACGTGCGAGGCGAGTTTCGTTCTGTCTTTTTCCTGAGAAATGAACGTGCGCAGCTTGATGTCCTTGTGCGCAAGCTTTTCTCCGCGCGGCCAGTTGCCCATGATGAGCCGATCGATCAGCGCTTCGTCCATCGTTCCCGCTTTCAGCGCGTTTTTCAGTTCTTCGCAGACTTCGCGGCGGCGGTTCACGCGAAGCTCGCCCATCATGCCGTAATAGGCCGTTTCCGCCGTGTTCGGAATGAACGAAAAGACGGTGCGCAGCAAATCTCCGTCGATCGCTTCGAGAATCTGCGGGACGAGCGCCGCGCCGAGCGCCTTGCGTTCCCGGTAAATGGCGGGATCGTTTCCGCGCGAAAAATAAATGCGTTCGAAGGAGCAGTGTGTTTTTTCCTGCGGCTCGAGGATTTTTTCGAAGCGGATTTTTCCCTGAGAGTCCGCGATCATCGCCTCGCCGGGCCGGAGTTCCCGCACGTCGTCCTCGTTCACGTTGAAAATCGTCATCAGCGCGACGCGTTCCGAAGCGACGGCGACGACTTCTTCGTTGCAGATGTAGAAACAGGGGCGGATGCCGTTCGGGTCGCGGAGCACGAACATGTCGCCGCTTCCCGTCATGCCGCTCAGCGCGAAGCCGCCGTCCCAGTGCGTCGAAGCGTTGCGCAGCACCTGCGCGAGGTCGATTTCGCGCGCGATTTTCTCCGGCATTTCGCGGCCGGGAACGCCGGCGTCGCGCAGACGGCGGAAAACGGTCGTATGCGCGTCGTCGAGCCAGTAACCGAGTTCTTCGATGAGCGCCTGCGTGTCGGTGGAAACGATGGGATGCGCGCCGCGGTTGATCAGCGTTTCGTTGAGCTCGCTCGGATTTGCCATCGAAAAGTTCCCGGCGATCATCAGATTGCGCGTCGGCCAAATCGATTTGCGCGCGAAAGGCTGGCAAGTGCTCAGATCGTAATTTCCCGACGTGCCGTAGCGCAGATGCCCCATCAGCAGTTCGCCGCCGAAATTGAAATTCGTCTTCACCGTCGAAGGCATTTCCGGAATAATGATGCCTTCTTTGACCTTCGCGTCGTAGTCGGCGAGCTGCCGCGAAAACATTTCCGTGAGCGCGGCGGAACCCAGCGCGCGATCCCGCGCCATGAAGCTCTCTCCCGCGGGAACGCCGAGCTTCACGCAGCCGATTCCGGCGCCGTCCTGCCCGCGGTTGTGCTGCTTTTCCATCAACAGAAAAAGCTGATTGAAGCCGTAGAGCGGAGAGCCGTATTTGTGCTCGTAAAATTCGAGAGGCTTCAGAAGCCTGACGACGGCAATTCCGCATTCGTGCTTGATAGGATCGCTCATAGAAGTGACATCAAGAAAAACAAAATTCGGCGTCCCCGTCGAATTGAAATTTGCGGGAACGCGCCGCGCGAAACATCAAAAAAATGTAACTTTTCTCCGCTTGACTCTCCGCGCGAAAACTTCCGCAATAACGGGCGCTCCGATGAAAACGCGTTTCGAAAAAAGTCTTTTCGCGGTCGCCGCAACCGTCCTCGTTTCCGCAGGAACGGCGGCGGGCGTATTCGCCGCGCTCGACGCCTGCGCGCGGGAGCGTGAAAACACGGGAATGCTCGTCGCCTCCGCCGCGCTTTTTCGGAAAATTCCCGGCGGAAACGCGCTGTTTTGTTCGGCCGAATTTTCGCCGCGCTCTCAACGCGCCGTGCTGATGCTCGCCCGCGAGCCGAGAAACGAGGCCGAATACGGGCGCTGCCTCGACGCGCTGAAGCGACTGCGGCCGCCCGAGGAGGGCGGTCTCGTGCTCGCCGACGACGCGGGAACGGTACTGCTCCGCCGCGAGCCGTCGCGTTCGCGTAAAGTCTTCGGTCTCGCCGACGAACTGAAGCTGCTTTTCGTCCGTCTCAAAAGCGTTCCCGTGCATTATTTTCCGAGCGACGCCGCGCGCGCCGGAACGCGGCTCGACGTTTGGTGCGGCGACGAGGAGTTTCCCGTTTCCGCGTCCCCTGAAGAAGGAGGCGCGCGATGATTCGGGCGGGAACGCCGCCGCTTTTCGCGGCGCTCGCCGTCTGCGCCTCCGCGGGCTTCGGCGCGCTCGCCTGGCTCGGCGTGAACGTGCGCGAAATCCGCGCGTCGCGGGAGGCGGAAATCCGCGCGGCGCGCGTCGTCGAGCTGACGCAGACCCTCGAAACCGAGATTTTCCGCGAGTGGACGCGTTTCGAGGAGGCACTCGACGCGATTCCGCCCGATGATTTTTCCGAAGCCTCGGTCCGCGCCGCCGCCGCGCGCGCGGGTTTCGCCGCGGCGGTGAAGTCGCTCGCGGACGCGCTTCCGACCTACGCGGGAAAGCCCGAAGAACTCGGCGAAAAATTTTCCGCTTTCCGCGCGGACGGCAATTATTTTCTGATGCGCCGCGTCGGCGGCGGGAACGGGCGCGCGCAGGGCGTCGTCCTTTCTTCGGAGGCGCTTTTCCGCGCGTTAGAGGAAAAGTCGCGGGAACGGCTGGCGTTCGAGGAAAACGCCGCGATGCGCGTCGTTCCCGTCTCGGCGGAGCGCGGCTTCGGCGTCGTGCGCGGGCTGCCGGGCGCGAAGCTGGAGTTCGACCTCGCTCCGCGTCCGCATGCGGAATCCGTCGCGGCGGAACGCGCGGTGCTCGTCGCGCTCGCGGGAACGTCCGCGATGCTCGTCGCGATTTTGGCGCTCGCCGCGCGCGTTTTTCTGCTGAGCGAAAAACGCCGTCTTTTCGCTTCGTCGGTTTCGCACGAGCTGAAGACGCCGCTCGCCGAGCTGCGCCTCTGCGCGGAAACGCTGCACGAACGTTGCGCCGATCCCGTCGCGCGAGGAGAGTCGGAGCGAATCCGCCGCAGCGCCGAGGAACTGACCGCCATCGTCGAAAATCTCCTCCTGTTTTCCCGCATGCGCACCGGAAAATTCCGCGTTCCCGCGACGGAAATCACCGTGGACGCTCTTTTCCGGCGCGTCTCCGAGCGCATCACCGAACGCCTTCTCGCGGCGGACATGGACGTGATCTTCGACGTCGAGCCCGCGGCGCGGGAACGCCGCCTTCTCGCCGGCGCGGAAACGCTCGACCGCGTGCTCTTCAACCTCGCCGACAACGCCGTGAAACACGCGCGACGCGACGACGGCGAAAATCTGGTCTCGTTCCGCGCGCGCGTCGCGGGGCGACGCCTTCTCATCGACGTCTCGGACGAGGGCCCGGGCATTCCTCCCGAAATCCGCGGGCGCCTCTTCACGCCGTTCGTCTCCGCCGCCTCCTCGCGCGGACTCGGTCTCGGGCTGTCGATTTCCGCGCGCGCGGCCCGCGCTTTCGGCGGACGTCTTTTTTTGCTGAAAAGCGATTCCGCGGGAACGACTTTTCGCCTCGAACTTCCTTTAAGAGAAAAGGGCGCTCGGCGGTGAACGCGGATTCGCCCGAATCTTTTTTCAGAAAATGCATCCGAAAATTCTTTACGTCGAAGACAATTCCGTGATCCGCGAGCGCGTCGCGGCGCATCTGCGCGCCGAGGGTTTCGCCGTGGAGGAGTGCGCGGACGCCGCGTCCGCCCGCCGCGCCTTCGCCGAAAGGGATTTCGCGCTCGTGCTGCTCGATTTGATGCTGCCCGACGGGAACGGCATCTCGCTGCTGCGCGAATTGCGCGCCTCGCTCGGCGGAAGCGTTCCCGTCCTCATCGTCTCCGCGCTCGGCGAAATCGACGAACGCGTCTCCGGGCTGGACGCGGGCGCGAACGATTATCTCGCAAAGCCGTTCAGCCTGCGCGAACTTTCCGCGCGCGTCCGCGCCGCGCTGCGCGCTTCTTCGGCGACGAAGCGAGAGGAGCGGGAACCCGCGACGCTCCCGCGCCTCGGCGGCGGATTTCTCGACCGCGCACGCGCCTGCGTCGTCCGCGACGACGGGACGGAAATCCCGCTGAGCCTGCGCGAGCTTTTTCTGCTGAATCGCCTCGCGGCGGACGCCGGTCTCGTCGTGCCGCTCGCGGAACTGATTTCCGCCGTGTGGAAGACGGATTCGGACAAGAGCATTTCGCGGAGCCCCGTGGTCTTCGTGTCGCGGCTGCGCCGCAAACTCGAGGGCGTCTGCGAAATCGAGGCCGTCCGCGGCGTGGGCTACCGCCTCGTTCCGCGTTTCCGCGGATGATTCGTCGGCGCGCTTCCGCGGGGGAGAAAGATTGCATTTTTTTTACAATTCTTCGGTTGATTTCGGGAGCGGCTCCGTGTTTGATGCGTTTCGCGGAAGCGGAAAAGGAATCCCGTTCCCGCGAAAAACCGACGAAAGGAAAAGATGAAGAAGAAATCGATACCCCTCGGACTGACGTTCGTGCCGCACTCCCTGCGGCCGCCGACGGCGCGGGCGACGACGGAAAATTCGGTCGTTCTCGCCGGCGAGCCCGACATTTCCGATTGCGACGGGCGCTACGGTTTTACGCGTTCGTGGGAATGGATTCGCCAGATTCCCGTTCCCGAAAATTGGAGCGGGGCCCCCGTTCCCGTGACGTTGAGCGTGACGGCCGACGATTCCGCGATGCTCACCATGGGCGGGCTTTCGGTTTCGGCGAGCTACAGCGGCGGTCCGGGAGAGGACGAGACCACCGGCGCGCTCAAGCCCGGCTACTACCAGGCGCGCATGTCCTTCACGAACATCGACTACAAGCCGCCGGAGGGGAACGTCGCCGTGCTGGACTGGAGCATCAGCGTCGGCGTCTCGGGCACGCTCGTTCCCGAGGAAAACCCGAAGCCGATTCGGGAGGCGGATTGCACTTGCGGCGACGATGATTCCGGAGGAACGCGTCCTGCCGTTTCGCGTTCCCGCGCGGCATCGGCGGCGTCTTCTTCCTCCGCGGGGCGAAACACACGATTGGAGACCAAGGAAAGCCATGTGCGCTGGCGGACGGATTTCGGCAAGTTCCGCGGCATGGGGGGCGTTCCCGCCGGCGCGCTTGAAATCACGGCGGA
>DVOG01000019.1 GCA_018713755.1 Candidatus Spyradosoma merdigallinarum
GCGTGATGGTGACGCTCCGCGGGGCGGCGATGTACGAATTCCTCGCCCGCCTCATCTACATCGCGCTGCCGATGATCCGTGACTTCCGCGGCGTCTCGAACCGTTTTGACGGCAAGGGCAACTACTCGCTCGGCATCGCCGACCACACGATTTTCCCGGAAACGCAGGGCGACGGCTCGCAGCGTCAGAACATCGGGCTCGACATCACGATCGTGACGACGGCGAAAACGGACGACGAAGGCCGCGAACTGCTCCGTCTGCTCGGCATGCCGTTCCGCAAGGCGTCCGCTCGCGCCGCCGTTCCCGCAAACAACTGATTCCCTCCTCACCATTTTGATATTATGGCAAAGAAATCTGCTATCGAAAGAAATCTGAAGCGCCGTCGCCTCGTCGAAAAATACGCGGTGAAGCGCGCCGCGCTGAAAGCCGTGATCGCGAATCCGGAAACGAGCGACGAAGATTTCTACAAAGCGCAGCGCGACCTCGACTCGCTCCCGCGCAATTCGTCCAAAGTCCGTCTGCGCAACCGTTGCGCGATTTCCGGCCGCCCGCGCGCCTATCTCGGGAAGTTCGGGCTTTCCCGCATCACTTTCCGCGAACTCGCCTCCAGCGGCAAGATTCCCGGCATCACGAAGGCCTCCTGGTAATTCCCCCGGCAAGAAAAGGAAAAAATCGTCATGGCAACGCACGACACTTTGGGTGATTTCCTCACCGTCATCCGCAACGGCAGCAACGCCGGGCTGAAGAGCGTCTCCGCGCAGTGGAGCTCTTCCCGCGAAGGCGTCGCCCGCATCCTCAAGGAATGCGGCTACGTCGCCGATTTCGCGAAAATCGAAAAGAACGGCCTTCCCGTCATCGAGCTGACGCTCAAATACAACGGGAAAAAATCCGCCATCACGGAAATCAACCGCATTTCCAAGCCCGGTCGCCGCATCTACGCCGGCTACGGCGAAATTCCGAAGGTCATCGGCGGGATGGGCATTTCCATCCTCACGACCTCCAAAGGCATCCTCAGCGACGCCGAGGCCCGCCGCCAGAAAGTCGGCGGCGAGGTGCTCGCCCAGGTCTGGTAATGTAATTTTCATCACACACCGTAAGGAATATCAAAGACAATGAGTCGAATTGGAAAACTCCCGGTTCACGTTCCTGCAGGCGTTAAGGTCTCGATCAGCGGTTCCACCGTCAATGTTGAGGGCGCCAAGGGCAAACTTACCAAGACGTTCGACGGCAGCGCCGTGAAAATTTCGCTCGACGGCGACGCGATCCACGTCGTTCCCGCCAACGATTCCCGCTTTGCGGGAGCGATGCACGGGACGGTGCGCGCGCTGATCAACAACATGGTCAAAGGCGTCGTCGACGGCTATCAGAAGCAGCTCGAAATCCAGGGCGTCGGCTTCAAGGCCTCGCTCTCGGGCGACAAGCTTGACCTCTCTCTCGGCCACTCCCACCCGATCGTCTACACCGTTCCCGCCGGCATCAAAGTCGTCATCACGGACGGCGTGAAAATCGACGTCTCCGGCGCGGACAAACACATGGTCGGGCAGGTCGCCGCCGACATCAAGGCGTTCAAGCCGGTGGAACCCTACAAGGGCAAGGGCGTCCGCATCGTCGGCGAATACGTCCACCGCAAGGAAGGCAAGAAGACCGCTTAATCCTTCAAATTTTTCTTGAAATGAACAAAATCGAAAAGAAGAACAAGCTTCTGCAGCGCCGCCGTTGGCGCATCCGCAAGGCGGTCGTCGGCTCGTCCGAACGTCCCCGCCTCGTCGTGAAATTCACGAATCTTCACATTCACGCGCAGATCATCGACGACTCCGTCGGCCGCACGCTCATCGGCGCGTCCACGACGCAGAAGGCCTTGCGCGAAAAGAAGCTCCTTCCGAACGTCGCGGGCGCGACGGAATTCGGCAAGCTCTTCGGCGAAGCCGCGAAGAACGCCGGCTTTTCCGCCGTCGTCTTTGACCGCGCGGGACGCCGCTATCACGGAACCGTCAAGGCTTTCGCGGACGCCGCCCGCGAAGCAGGACTCCAATTCTGAGGAAAAACTCGATGTCACAAGAAATTTCTGAAACTCCCGAAACGCCGGTCGTTCCCGCCGCCGAAGAAGTTCCCGCGACGGAGAGCGCTTCCGCCGCTCCCGCGCCTCAGGAGCGTCGAGGACGCGGTCCTCGCCGCGACGGACGCCGCGGAGACCGTCGCGGTCCCCGCAACGCCGCTCCCGCGGATCCGAATGCGCCCGAGTATCTCGACAAGGTCGTGCACATCAACCGTTGCGCGAAGGTCGTCAAGGGCGGACGCCGCTTCAGCTTCGCCGCGCTCGTCGTTTCCGGCGACGGGAAAGGCAACGTCGGCATCGGCTACGGAAAGGCGAAGGAAGTGCCGGACGCGATTCGCAAGGGCACGGAACGCGCGCACAAGGCGCTTCGCCCGGTTTGCCTCCGCAACAACACGATTCCTCATGAAGTCCTCGGGACGCATGACGGCGGCGAAGTGCTGCTCCGCCCGGCCGCTCCCGGTACGGGCGTCATCGCCGGCGGCGGCGTTCGCGCCGTGCTCGAAGTCGCTGGCGTCAAGGACGTTCTTTCCAAGTCGCTCGGCTCGAACAATCCCGGCGCGCTCGTCAAGGCGACGCTCGACGGGCTGATGAAACTCCGCACGCTCGAGCAGATTCGGGCGGCGCGTTCCTAAGTTCCGAAAAGGGCTTTTGCGCCGCGGGAACGCTTTCGGGCGTTCCCGCGGCGGACTGCCTCCGCTTCTTTTTTTTCATACATTCATAAATTTCAAAGCCATGAAGCTTCACACTCTTCCGAAAATCGAAGGCTCGACGCATCGCCACAAACGCCTCGGCTGCGGCCGCAGCAGCGGTCACGGGAAAACCTCCGGCCGCGGGCACAAGGGCATGAAGGCCCGCTCCGGCGGCGGTGTCCGTCCGGGCTTCGAAGGCGGTCAGATGCCGCTTTACCGCAAACTTCCGCACCGCGGCTTCAACAACGTCAACCGCGTTGAATTCGCCGTCGTCAACCTGAGCCAGATCGACAAGTGCGAAGGCTCGGAAATCGACCGCAACGTTCTCGTCAAGGCCGGAATCGTCCGCGCGGCCGATCTTTTGGTCAAGGTGCTCGGGAACGGCGAAATTTCCCGGCCCGTGACGGTCGTCGCGCAGAAGTTTTCCGCTTCCGCCAAGGCGAAAATCGAAGCCGCCGGGGGCAAAGTCGTCGAACTGAAAGCGGAAACCGCCGAGTAAGCGCGGTTTTCGTTTTCGGCCCTGAAATGCCGTTTCCGCCGCTTTCATGCAGGCGGCGGTTTCCGCGGGAACGCGGGAAATCCGCTTCCGCGGGAACGGCGTTCGTCTCCGCCAAAGAGAATCTGATTCAATGTTTTCCGCGTTCATCAATTGCTGGAAAATTCCGGAACTCCGGAACCGCATCGTCGTTACGCTCGGGTTGCTGTTCATTTCCCGCATCGGCGGGAATTTGCCGTTGCCCGGGCTCGATCCGACCGTGCTGACGGACTTCATTCGGAATCTTCCGCAGACGGGCGAAGGTCTCGTCGGTCTTTACAACATGTTCACGGGCGGCGCGATGCTCAAAGGCGCGATTTTCGCCCTGGGCATCATGCCTTACATCAGCGCGTCGATCATCATGCAGCTGATGGGCGCCGTCGTGCCGAGCCTCGCGCGTCTCCGCAACGAGGAAAACGGACAGCAGAAAATCGCGCAGTACACGCGGTATCTGACGATCGCGATCGCGCTGCTGCAGGCGTTCATCATCGTGGGCATGTTCTGCAATCCGGCGAGCGTCGGGCAGGCGGTCGGCGTGCAGGGCTTCACGGGAGAAATGGTCGTCATCAACAAGACGCTCTTTTCCGTGATGGGAACGCTGATTCTGACGGCGGGCGCGGTCATCATGCTTTGGCTCGGCGAACAGATCACGCAGCGCGGCATCGGGAACGGCGCGTCGATTCTGATCGTGCTCGGCATCGTCGCGGACATTCCTCAGGCGCTCTCCTCGTTCGTCGAAGTGCTCGCCGGTCCCGTCGCGGGAGCGGGCGGAACGCAGAACGGACTTGAGCACCTTCTCGGGATGATTCTCCTGTTCGTCGCGGGAACGGCCTCCCTCGTCGCCATCACGCAGGCGGTGCGCAAGATTCCCGTGCAGTACGCGAAGCGCGTCGTCGGACGAAAGATGTTCGGCGGGCAAAGCACGTATCTTCCGCTGAAAGTCAATTACGCGGGCGTCATGCCGGTCATCTTCGCGGGAGCGATTCTTTCGTTTCTCGCCATGCCGCTGGGCTGGCTGGCCACGAAGCCGTCGCTGTCCTTCCTGCGCGGCGTTCCCGAACAGTTCCAGCCCGGTCAGACGACGTATTACGTCATCATGGGCACGCTGGTCTTCATCTTCAGCTATTTCTGGGTTTCGGTGATGTTCAAGCCGATTCAGGTCGCGGACGATCTCAAGAAGAACAACGGCTACATTCCCGGCATTCGTCCCGGCGAACACACGGCGCATTATCTTGAGTTCGTGATGAACCGTCTGACTTTCGCCGGCGGCGTGTTCCTCGTCATCATCGCGCTCATTCCGGACTTTTTCATTTATACGCTCGATTTCTATCCGCGCCTCGCCCGCGTCATCGGCGGGACCAGCGGACTGATCACCGTCGGCGTCGTGCTCGACACGATGCGCCAGGTGGAAACCCTGTTGCTGCAGCGCCACTACGACGGTTTTCTGAAGAAATCCCGCATCGGCGGCGTCGCGCTCCCGCAGACGGCGCATTCCCGCCGCATTGCGGACATCGGGCAGCCGGCGGGACTCGGACGCCTGACGTATGTCCTGATTGCGATTTTCGTCCTCGGGTTCGTCGCCTTCGGCGTGACGACGTTCTCCGCCTGACGTTCCTGCCCGCAGCAAGCGTTCTTTTCCAACCTGCACGAAACGATGAAGCCGCTTTCAGCAGAAGAGCTCGTGAAGATGCGCAAGGCCTGCCGCGTCGCCGCGGAAGTGCTCGACCGCACCTGCCGGTTCGTCGAAGAAGGCGTCACGACCTACGACATCGACCAGTTCGCCAAGCACGTGATGGCGGAATTGGGCTGCGAAAGCACGAGCCACAACTACGCCTACGGCAACCACGTCTACCCGGGCTACATCTGCATCTCGGTGAACGAGGAGGTCATCCACGGGATCGGCACGATGCGGCGCACCGTCAAAAAGGGCGACATCGTCTCGCTCGACGTCGTCACGAAATACGACGGCTTCGTCGGGGACAACACGCGCACGGTGCTCGTCGAACCCGTCACGGACGACGTTCGCCGTCTTTGCGAAGCGACGGAAGGCGCGCTTTACGCCGGCATCGCCGCCGCGCGCGCCGGCAACCGCGTCAGCGACATTTCCCGCGCGGTCGAACGCTTCATCAAGCCCTACGGTTACGGGATCGTCCGCGAATACTGCGGGCACGGCGTCGGCCGCTCGATGCATGAAGACCCGCAGATTCCGAACTATTATTCCCGCGGCGAGGGAAAAACGAAGCTTCGCCCGGGAATGACGCTCGCCATCGAGCCGATGATCTGCCTCGGTTCCCGCCTCATCGACACGCAGCCCGACGGCTGGACCGTCACCACGCGCGACGGCAAGCCCGCCGCCCACTACGAACACACGGTGCTCGTCACCGACAGCGATCCCGAGGTGCTGACCGTGCTTTCCTGAAATTTTTTTGCCGTTTCAACGAAAAAAGACTTTCCATTCCGGAGGAGTTTCGCCATACTGCTGAACTTTTCCCTTTCAGAACACAACACATAACAAGAGTAAATAAAATGCCACGCATCCTTGGTGTAGACATTCCCAACAACAAACGCGTCGAATACGCGCTGCGTTACATCTACGGCATCGGGCCGACTCGCGCGACCGAAATCGTGAACGCGCTCGGCATCGATCCCGCGCTCCGCTCGGACAAGCTGACGGAAGAGCAGCTCAACAAGATCGTCAACTACATTGTTGAACGCGGTTACAAATGCGAAGGCGACCTTCGCCGCGAAATCGGCTCGAACCTCAAGCGCCTCCAGTCGATCAAGTCCTATCGCGGACTCCGCCACTTCCGCGGCCTTCCCGTCCGCGGGCAGCGCACGAAGACGAACGCCCGCACGCGCAAAGGCGCGCGCAAGACGGTCGGCGTCGTTTCCAAGTAAGCTCCTGAACTCCGAATTTTTCTTTCATAATGAGTCAAGAAGAAATCAAGGAAAAAACCGCGGCTGCGCCCGCCGCCGCCGAAGCCGCTCCCGCCGCTCCTGAGAAGAAGGAAATCACGGCGAAGGATCTTCTCGCCGAAGGCCTCGAGGAAATCAAGATTCGCCGCGCCAAAGGCTCGAAGAATATCACGAGCGGCATCTGCAACGTCCTCGCGACGTTCAACAACACGAAAATCACTTTCACCGATCCGAACGGGAACGTCATTTCCTGGTCCTCTTCCGGGAAGTGCAATTTCCGCGGGTCCCGCAAATCCACGGCGTTCGCCGCGCAAGTCGTCTGTCAGGACGCCGCCCGCGTCGCAATGTCGCACGGGCTCAAGGACGTGGTCGTCAAGGTCCGCGGTCCGGGCATGGGCCGCGACTCCGCGATTCGCGCGCTGCAGCAGCTCGGTCTCAACGTCCTTTCGATCATGGACGTGACGCCGGTTCCCCACAACGGGTGCCGCCCGCCGAAACGCCGCCGCGTCTGATTTCCCCTTGCGTTCCGCGGGAACGCGCGGCGCTTTTTCCGCCGTTCCCGCGGAAACGGAAAATTTTTCGCTTACGAACTTTTTCCCTTCCGGCAATGGCAAACCGGAAGGCATTCATTGCCGCCGAACCATAGAAAAACCATATAAAAATGTCACGCTACACAGGCCCGACAAGCAAGATTAACCGCCGCTTCGGTCAGAACATCCTTCCGACCTGCAAGGCAGAAGAACGCAAGCCGTATCCTCCGGGAGTCCACGGCCCGACGCTCCGTCGGAAGACCACGGAATACGGGACCGGTCTCAACGAAAAGCAGAAGCTCCGCTTCATGTACGGACTGAGCGAAAAGCAGTTCCGCCTGACCTTCGCCCGCGCCAAGCGCATGGGCGGCGTCGTCGGCGAAAACTTCCTGACGCTCCTCGAAACGCGCCTTGACAGCGTCGTTTATCTCCTCGGGTTCGCGAACACGCGCCGCGCCGCGCGCCAGCTCGTCGGTCACGGTCATATCTGCGTCAACGGGCACAAGGTGGACATTCCTTCCTACGCGTGCAGCGTCGGCGACAAAATCGAAATCCGCAACCGCACGTCGTCCAAGCAGCTCGCCACCCGCGGTCTCGAAGAAAACCAGTTCCGCCCCGTTCCCGCGTGGATCACGCTCCCGGCGGGAACGTTCGAAGGCACGATCGACCGCAAGCCGACGCGCGAAGAGATGCCGCAGGACATCAACGTGCAGCTCATCGTTGAATTCTACAGCCGTTAATCTTTCAGCCTACAAAGCACAGGAGATTTTTATTCAATGCCTAAACGCCTTGGAAAATTTGAATTGCCGAAGAGTCTCAAACGCGACGATTCGGTGTCGAACGCGACTTACGCGAAGTTCATCGCGGAGCCGTTCGAAATCGGCTACGGGCACACGATGGGCAATGCGCTGCGTCGTGTTCTTCTCAGCTCCATCGAAGGCGCGGCGATTTGTTCCGTAAGAATTGAAGGCGTCAGCCACGAATTTCAGTCCGTTGACGGCGTTGTCGAAGACGTGACGGAAATCGTCCTCAACCTGAAGAAGGTCATCCTCCGCGCGCATCGCCGCGACACTTTCGTCGTGCGCATCGACGTGGATCGCGAAGGCCCCGTGACGGCGAAAGACATCGAGCTCGTTTCGGACCTGGATCTCATCAATCCCGATCAGCTCATCTGCACGCTCAACGTCAAGCGTCGCCTGCAGATGGAGCTCACCGTTCGCGTCGGTCGCTCGTGGTGCCCCGCGGAAGCGAACAAGACGGACGACCAGCCGATCGGCGTCATCGCCATCGACTCGCTCTTCAGCCCCGTTCGCCTCGTGCGTTACAGCGTGGAAAATACGCGCGTCGGCCAGATGACGAACTACGACAAGCTCGTGCTCGAAATCTGGACGGACGGCCGCATCACGCCTTCGGACGCGCTCAAGGAAGCCGCCTCGATTCTCCGCCATCATCTCGACGTGTTCGATGCCGCCTCTCCGGAAATCGTTCAGTTCGAAACGGAAGGCAAGGAAGTCAGCGAAGAGCAGAACCGCCTCCGCAAGCTTCTCAACATGAGCGTCAACGAAATCGAGCTCTCCGTTCGCGCGGCGAACTGCCTCAACAACGCGAACATCACGACGGTCGGAGAACTCGCGCTCAAGTCCGAGTCCGAAATGCTGAAATACCGCAACTTCGGCAAGAAATCCTTGAACGAAATCAAGGCCAAGCTTGAACAGCTCGGGCTTTCCCTCGGCATGAAGATCGACGAACGCCTCATCGACCGCGACATCATCGCGCAGCACAAGGCGAACCGTCCTCCCGTCGACGAAGCTTTGCTCGCCGAAGAAGAGGACGACGACGACGTTCCCGCCGCCGAATAATCTCATTCCAATCATTCAAACACAGGAAATTTTCACATCACCATGCGTCACTGCAAACACCGCCATCAGCTCGGCGTCAAAAAAGAGCACCGCATCGCTCTTCTGGCGAATCTCGCCGCCGCGCTTTTTGTCCATAACCGCATCAAAACCACGCTTCCGAAAGCCAAGGCGCTCCGCCCGTTCGCCGAAAAAGTCATCACGCTCGCCAAAAAGGCCGCGCAGACGGACGACCGCGCGAAGAAACTGCACTTCTATCGCCTCGCCCTCGCGAAGGTGCGCAGCGAAGAAGCCGTCGCGATTCTTTTCACGAAACGCGCGCAGGAATTCCTGAACCGCAACGGAGGCTACACCCGCATCTACAAGCTCGCGATCCCGCGCATCGGCGACGGCGCTGAAATGGCGCTCATCGAACTGATCGCCGCGAACGACGAGGGTTATAAAAAAGCTCCGAAAAAAGCGGCTCCTAAAGCCAAAAAGGCGAAAGAAGCCGCTGCTCCCGCAGCGGAAGAAGCGCCGGCTCCCGAAGCCGCTCCCGCCGAACAGCCCTCCGCTTAAGGCGTTTTCGCTTCGGCTTCATGAAGCGTTCCCGTCGGATTTTTCCGCGGGAACGCTTTTTTTTGTCCGCGGGAAGAACCCTGTCGCGCTCGTGTATCGAAAAGGCGGATACGCATACGACGATGGGGCGAAATATGTGTATTGAAAACGCGGATACGCGCACGCCGGAAGGTCTCGGGCGAATTTTTCGCGCTGTGATGGTTTTGCTTCCGCGTTTCGTGCGGCGTGGGAGCGAGCGCCGGAGGCGCGGCACAACCCCGAGAACCCCATGCGTAAGCATGGGGAAAATCGGAAAAAAGAAAATCGGAACCTCGGAGAGGCGGCACAATTTTTTTTTCCGCTCCCGCGACGTAAAAAAGTCCGAAAAAGTGCTTGCAAGGACACTTTTTTTTTTGTCAGAATCGCGGTTAAGGAAATGAGACAGGGTTCTGCGGGACATTCCCGCGGGGTTTCGTTTCCGAAATCAACCAACAAACACAAGGAATTAGTTCACCCCCAACAGGAGATTAACTATGAAAAACTATATCACAGTCGCGGCGTTTCTCGCCGCTGGTGCCGCGTTCGCCAACGCTGAGGTCCTGATTTACGATTTCAATGCGGAAACGGAAGTCAGCGGCAACACGTTCACTTACACGGCTAACGGGCTGACGTTCTCGGCGACGACGACGTCCGACAGCTTCATCAAGTCCGGAGAGGGCAGCAATCTCGCCGATTGGAGCAGTGAATGGAACAACACCTCGATGGCGGAGCTTAACGGCTTTGTCTCCGGCGCGGATGCGACGACCGGTTGGAAAGATTATATCTACAGCTCGTCGAAGGACGGTGACATCACGCTGACGGTCAGCGGCCTCGAAGCGAACTCGGAATGCACGATCGTGCTGTTCACGGGAACGGTGTTTGAAGGTTCGGGGCGCTGGAATTCTCTGCAACTTGCGGGAGATACGACTGGCGCGACGGCGAAAATCTATACGAGTGCTGTTTCCGACGGAAGCGATTACGCCTTCGGCAATGAGAGCATCGAAGCTCGCAATGGAACGGCCTTCGCGATTAGCGCCACGGCGGATGATAGCGGATCCGTATCCTTCTTGCTGAACACCACCAGCAACTATCACTCCACGTCGCTGAACTATGTCGCGGTTTCCGGCACGGCCTCCGCGATCCCGGAACCGTCTACGTTCGGACTTCTCGCGGGCCTGGGCGCTCTCGCGCTCGTCGCTTCGCGTCGCCGCCGCAAATAAGCTGCGGCCAAGCAAAGACTTCTGATTCATAGTGATCTAAGCCAGAATCAGTTATCAGGTTATATA
>DVOG01000123.1 GCA_018713755.1 Candidatus Spyradosoma merdigallinarum
CTCGTTCAGCTCGACGATGCAGTTGTCCACGCCCATGCCGTTGAGCGCGGAATTGACGTGCTCGATCGTGTGCAGCTTGATGTGGTTCTGCTCGACCGTCGTCTGCCGCTGCATTTCCGAGCCGAGCACCAGGTCGACGAGCGGACGCACTTTCGGCTTGCCGTAAAGGTCCGTGCGGCAGAAGACGATGCCCGTGTCGACGGGAGCGGGCTTCAGCGTCAGCATCACGTCCTTGCCGGTGTGAAGCGCTTTCCCGCGAATGGAAACTTCTTTCTGAATCGTGCGTTGTTTCATTTTCAAAAAAAAAAAAGATTGAGCCGAAGCCCTGTGTTGCGTGAGAAAAACCCGATGTCCGATTGCGCGAAAGTAAAGCAGACCGCGTCCCCGCTGTAAATTTGAAAAACCGCGCGTTCCCGCAAAAAAAAAGAAATTGGACTCGCCGGTCGTTCCCGTGTAGCGTCGGAGCGCTTATGGAAAAACGTTTTTTCTCCGGAAAGGAAAACACGGGAGAAACACCGGAAGACTTCTCGCTCCTCGAGAACGCCGACGGCGCGCTCTTCGAAGCGTTCTTCCGCATTTTCGAAATCTCGTTCCCGTTCGAAGAACAGCGGGAACGCCCCGCGTGGAGCCGCGCGCTGAGCGAACCCGCCTGCCGCGCGCGGGTTTACGGGAACGCGGAAAATCCCTGCGCGATTCTCGTTTTCTGGCACTTCGGGCATTGCCGCTACATTGAATATTTCGCGCTCGCTCCCGAAATGCGCGGCGGCGGACGCGGCAGCGCGATTCTGAAAAATTTCATCGCGGAAGAGCCCGACGTTCCCGTCGTGCTCGAAATCGAGCCGCCGGAAGACGAGCTCACGACGCGCCGCCTGCGCTTCTACGAACGCCTCGGCTTCGCCCGCTGCGCCGAAGAGCATTTTCATCCGCCCTACCATGCCGGATTCCCGCGGCAACGCCTCGTCGTGCTCAACACGGGAACGGCGCCGCTTTCGCCCGACGCGCGGGAACGCTTCGTCGCCGATTTGGAAAACGTCGCCATGCGCGACGCTCCCGCCGCGTGAAAAAACCGGCGCGGGGAAAAATCTCCGCCGCGCCGAAGCTTTTTTTTCAAAAAAGCAATCCCTGCCGCGCCGCGGAATCACGAGAGACGCCGCACACGCTCCAGCCTTTTTCCGTCAGGACGCGGCCCTGCGGCGTGCGCGCGATGTAGCCTTCCTGGATCAGATACGGCTCGTGCACTTCCTCGAGCGTGTGCTCGTCCTCGCCGACGGCGACGCCGATCGTGCCCAGCCCGACGGGACCGCCGTTGTAATTCGTCGCCAGCGTGCGCAAAATGCGCTTGTCCATATCGTCCAGCCCCCAGCGGTCGATTTCGAGCAGTTCCAGCGCGGCGGCGGCGGTCTCCCTGTCGATTCTGCCGTTCCCGCGCTCGAGCGCGTAATCGCGCGCGAAGCGGATGAGATTGTTCACGATGCGCGGCGTGCCGCGCGCGCGGCGGGCGATTTCCATCGCGCCGCCCTCGTCGACGTCGATGCCGAGCTTGCCGCAATTGCGGCGGACGATTCTGAAAAGGTCTTCGTGCGAGTAATAGTCCAGCCGCGTCTGCAGCGTGAAGCGGGAACGCATCGGCGCCGTGAGCAGCCCCGTGCGCGTCGTCGCGCCGACGAGCGTGAAGCGCGGGATCGACAGCCGCACGCTGCGCGCGTTCGGCCCCTGGTCGATCATGATGTCGATGCGGAAATCCTCCATCGCCGAATAGAGAAATTCTTCGACGACTTTCGAAATGCGGTGAATTTCGTCGATGAAAAGAATTTCGCCTTCCTCGAGCGCCGTGAGCAGTCCGGCGAGATCCGCCGGTTTTTCGATGACGGGTCCCGACGTGATCTTCACCTTCGTGCCCATTTCCTCGGCGAGAATCAGCGCGAGCGTCGTCTTGCCCAAACCGGGCGGACCGTGCAGCAGGATGTGATCCAGCGCGCGGTGTTCCCGCCGCGCCGCGCCGACCATCACGCGCAACCGCTCGACCGTGCGCGGCTGCCCCGTGAAATCGTCGAAGCTCGGCGGGCGCAGCGCCTGATCCAGCCCCGCGTCCTTGCGCGCCAGCGCTTCCTCGAAATAGCTGCGCGGCGCCTCTTCCTCGGGAACGCGCGCCGCCTCTGTCTTCTTTTTCGCCATCGTTGAATTTTCCGCCGACGACAATAACGCGTTCCCGCCGAAAAAGGAAACGCGAATTTCGCCGTCGTCGCCCCGTTCCCGCGGGAACGCTCGGCTTTTCGGATTTCCCTTGAACGCGAAGCGTTGATCCAATGTAATGACGCCATGACGAAATCCCTCACGAAACACGGCAACAGTCTCGCGCTGATCATCGAACGCCCGATTCTCGATCTGCTGGGAGCGGACGCCGACACGCAGTTCGAAATTTTTACCGACGGGGACGCGCTCATCCTCAAACCGCGCCGTTCCCGCGCACGGGAAAAAGCTTTCCGAACCGCCATCGAAAAAATCGGAACGCGCTACAAGAAAACTTTCCGCGAACTGGCAAAATGACCGTTCCCGCCGAGCCGCTTTTTCTCTCGCGCGAGGACGTGGAGGAGATCCACGCCTACCAGACGCGAGTTTTCGGCGGCTCGCCGGGCTTGAGAGATTCGGGATTGCTCGAATCAGCCGTCGCAACCCCGCAATCGAGTTTCGGAGGGAAATTTCTCTATGCGGATGTTTTTGAAATGGCGGCGGCTTACATGGTCAGCATCATCGGAAACCATCCCTTTCTCGACGGCAATAAGCGCACCGGAGCTATGAGCGCGGCTGTTTTCCTCGAAGTGAACGGCTATGATTTCCGCGCGGACGCAAGCGAATTTACGGCCGTTGCCTTCAAGGCGGCTTAAGGAAAAATCAGCGTCCGCGAACTGGGCGATTTTTTCCGACGCGCCGCAAAACCGCGCGGGAACGAGGAATCAACGGAAGCCGAATAACCGCGTTCCCGGAAACGCTCAGGAATTTTTCAGCGCGGCGAGCAAGGCGTCGACGTCTTCCTCGCGCGTCGCCCAGCTGGTGCAGAAACGCACGGCCGTGCGCTCCGCGTCGACGCGAGCCGTCGTCGCGAAGGAAAATTTTTCGGAAAGGCGGCGCAGCAGCGCGTCGGGCAGAATCGGGAAAATCTGATTCGTCGGCGACTCCGCGAACAGCGGGAATCCTGCGGCGCGAAAACCCTCGGAAAGCTTTTCCGCGAGACGCACGGCGCGCGCGGAAATTTCGAAATACAGCCCGTTTTCGAGCAGCGTCAGGAACTGCAGCCCGAGCAGCCTTCCCTTCGCGAGCATCGCGCCGCGCTGCTTCATGACGCAGCGGAAATCTTCCTTCAGCGCGGGAGCGGAAATCACGAGCGCTTCTCCGAAAAGCGCGCCGACCTTCGTCCCGCCGATGTAGAACGCGTCGCAGTGCGCGGCGAGAAACGGCAGATCGACGTCGTTCCCGCGCGCCGCGAGCCCGTAGCCGAGCCGCGCGCCGTCGACGTAGAGCAGCAGATTTTTTTCGAGGCAGACTTCGCGGATCGCGGCGATTTCCGCGCGGGAATAAAGCGCGCCGAGCTCCGTCGGAAACGAGATGTAAACGAGCTTCGGCTGCGCGATGTGCTCGTGCGTCTCGTCGTTCCAGTAATTTTCGATGGCTTCGCGGATGCCCGCGGCGGAAAGCTTTCCGTCCGCGCTCGGAAGCACGCAGACTTTGTGTCCCGTCGCCTCGACCGCGCCGGTCTCGTGCACGGCGATATGCGCCGAAGCGGACGCGAGCGCGCACTGGTGCGGGCGCAGCGCGGCGGCAATGAGCGTGAAGTTCGTCTGCGTCCCGCCGACGAGAAAATGCACGCCCAGCGCGGCGTTCCCGCAGAGCTCCCGGATTTTTTCCGCGGCGCGAGCGCAGTATTCGTCTTCGCCGTAGCCGGGCGTCTGCTCGAAATTCGTTTCCGCGAGGCGGCGCAGAATTTCCGGATGCGCGCCCTCGCCGTAATCGCAGTTGAACCGTATCATTTTTTCGCTTTCTGAAAAAAAACTGCGGGCAACGCTACGCTCTTCCCGCCGGTTTGTTAAGCGCGAAAAAAGCTCAGCGGGAACGGCGGAAACGGCGCAGCGCGAGCCGCAGAAATTCGTCGCACTCGGGGTAGCGCAAAATTTTCAGCAGGCAGAAATAAAACGCGACGGACGCGGGAACGACGACGAACAGCGAGACGACGATCGTGAGATTTTCGCCGAACGCGTTCCCGCCGAAAATTTTTTCGTGCACCGCGAACCACGCGCCGACGGAGAACGCGCCCATCAGCGCCGACGCGCCGAGCGTCCGCAGAAACGCGCCGAAAACCGGCTCCGCCCCGAACGCGCGTTCCCGCCGCCGCAGCGCGACGTAGAGCGCCGCGCACTGCGCCGCCGCGGAAATCAGGTTCGCTCCCGCCAGCCCGACCGCGCCGAAAAACCACCCGAGCGACGGCGCGAGCGCGCAGTTCAGCCCGAACGCGAGAGCGGCCGCCCGCGTCTGCGTCTTCGTGTCCTTCAGCGCGTTGAGCGCGCGCCCGACGAGCCCGCTCACGGCGTAGAACGGCACGGCGAGCGCGAACACGCACAGCACGGGAACGGTCGCCGCCGTGTCCGCCGCCGTGAAATTGCCGTGTTCGAAGAAAATTTTGACCAGCGGGAACGCCAGCGCGATGATGCCCGCCGTCGCCGGAATGTTGATGGCGTAAATCAGCCGCATCCCGTAGGCGAAAGTCCCGCCGAGTTCCCGCGCGTCGTTTTCCGCGGCGTGCTTCGCCAGCAGCGGGAACACGACGGTCGTCACCGTCACGGTGAAAATTCCGACGGGAATTTCCACGATGCGGTTCGCGTAGTAGTAGACGGACAGCGCGCGCTCGTCGAGCGAGAAAGCGAGAAAGCGCGTGAAGAAAACGTTGATTTGGCTGATGCCCGCGCCGACGACGGCGGGCAGAAACATCGCTTTCAGCTCCGTCCACGCGGCCGTGCGGGAACGGTTCCAAGAAAAGCGCCACCCCGCGCGCCGCAGCGCCAGCGCGGGAATGCCCAGCTGCAGAGCGCCGCCGAGCAGCGCTCCCGCGCAGAGCCAGACGACGCGCTGCGTCGGCGTTTCTCCGAAAAAATAACCCAGCACGCCGAGCGAAAAAATCATCGAAAGATTCAGCCATACCGCGCTCAGCGCCGTCACGGCGAATTTTCCGAGCATGTTCAGCCCGGCGGTGAAGACCGCCGCGATGCAGATCATCGGCATGTAGGGCATGCACAGCGCCGTCAGCCACGCCGCGAGGCGATGCCGCGAAACGTCGCCGTCCGCGCCCGCGAGCCGCGCTCCCGCAGAAAGCCAGGATTCCGGGAGCAGCGCGACGGCGACGGCGGCGGCGCAGAACAGCGCCGTTATCGCCAGCATCCACGGCGCGACGCGGGAAATGACGAGATTGAAAAACGCGAAGGCGCGCGCGTTCCCGCCGAGCTTTCTTTCCTGCGTCATCACCGGCATCAGCGCGGCGGTCAGCGCGCCCTCGCCCAGCAGGCGACGAAAAAGATTCGGAATCTGAAACGCGATGATGAACGCCGCCGCGAAGCCGCCCGTGCCGAAAAAGCCCGCGATGAGCTGGTCGCGCACGAGCCCGAGCAAGCGCGAGCCCGACGTTCCCGCCGCCGTGACCAGCATCGAAAGATACGCCGCGCCGTGATTTTCCCGACTCATCTGCCTCCGGAAGAAACGGCGCGCGCGTAAGCGTCCACGCCGTCGGCGATGCCGAGCGCGATGCGTTCCCGCCCGTTGCGCGTCGCGATGAGCGCCGTGTCCGACGCGTTGGTCAGGAAGCCGCATTCGACGAGCGCGCCCGGACATTTCAGCGTGCGCAGCACGGCGAAATTGGCGTATTTCACGCCGCGGTCCTCCGCGTCGGTTTTCGCGACGAGCGCGGAATGCAGCTTGAACGCGAAGAGCGTGTTCAGCGCGTCCGCGCCGTTCCCGATGTCCGCCTTCTTTTTCGGCTTGCCGCCGGCGTCCGCCGTGGAAGCTTCGCCGACGGGCGTCAGCGCGAACGTCTCGACGCCGCGCGCGCTCGCCGACGCCGCCGCATTGAGATGGATGCTCACGAAAAGATCCGCCTTCCAGCCGTTGGCGCGCGCCGGGCGCTCGCTCAGCTCCAGCGTCGCGTCGCCGGCGCGCGTCATCATCACGACGTAGCCGCGCTGCCGGAGAATCCGCGCCGCGCGCTGCGCGATGTCGAACGCGTAAGTTTTCTCATGCATCCCGCGTTTGTTGATTTTTCCGGGATCGCGTCCGCCGTGACCGGGATCGAGCGCGATGCGCCGCGGGAACGGCCGGCGCGGCGGAGAAACGATCGGCTCGATGCGCTTTTCCCAGTCGCGCTTCTTCACGAAAAATTTCTCGTGGTCGAAGCTCGCCGCGTGCCCGAAATAGACGCGCGTGCCGTTCACGAGGGCGAAGCGCCGCCGGTCCTGAATCTCGACGCGCGTGCCGCCCTTGCGCCAAACGCCGACGCCGCGTTCCCGCGACTGGTTTTTCCCGAAACCTTCCTTGCGGATTTCCGTGTCGAAGTTGACGACCTGCGCGCGCGCCGCCGGCGCGCAAAACAGCGCGCCGATCAGGACGAACAGCATTGTCGCGAAGAAACGCATGGGATTTTGCGCGCAGTATGCCCGTTCGCCGCCCGCGGCGCAAAGCAAAAGAAGCGTTTCCGCCGCGTTCGCGCGCAATTCCTTGTTTGCCCGGCGGCGGAAAACTGCGTTAATCTCGAAAAAGCATCCGAAAAACATGACGACATCCGCTTCCGATTTCTTCGAACGCCAGGAAGCCGCGCGGCGCGCGACGCGGCGGCTCGTGCTGTGGTTTTCGCTCGGCGTGGCGGGAACGCTGATCGTCATCGGCTTCATCAGCCGCCTCTTCGCGCAAATCATCCAAGCGGCGATTTCCCGCCACCGGGAACGCCTCGCCGCCGCCTTTTTCACGAGATAAATCGCCGCCGCCGGAAAAAGAAAGCGCATTTTCCCCGCCGCCGAGCTTCAGCTCGTAATAAACAAGGGCGTTCCCGCGGGAACGCCCTTCTCGAATGCGCGAAAGCAAAGAATCTCCTCGATTTCAGCGCACCGCGTCAGTTTTTTCTTCAGCGACGCCGACGGCGTACCGCCGCAAGCCCCAAAACGCCCAGTCCGACAGCCGCCGCGAACGCGGACGGTTCGGGAAGAATCCCCGCCTTCGTGATGGAGATCGTCGTAAGCAATCCTTCCGGCGCGGCGTTATAGATCGTCTCGTTCGTGAATTTCGAAAAATTGAGCGTCGTGACGACGTTGTCGTCTCTATGCGCGTCAAAGGTAATCTGACTCCCGGCCGACGGCGAAAACACCCAATAGTCATTTCCGTCCTGAGCGTCCGTGTCGTTCACATACTGCAGCGTGAAGCCGAAGGTGATCGGCGTTTCTTCCGAAATCGTTCCCGGGACGCCGGAGAAGGAAATATTCGTCAGCTTATCATTATCCGCGCTGTTCGGATTGTACTGCCATTTGTTTATCTGCAGCTCGATGTAACTGTCGTTCGGTCTGTAATAGACGCGGAAACTGTCGTCTCCGGGTCGGGATAAGTCGTAAATGTCCCCGCTTGCGGATCCCATGGCGGCGATGGGCGTGATTGCGCCGTTTTGCACCCACGGGCTGACTGTCGACGTGAATTCGACGGTCAGCGTGAAGCTTTCCCCTCCGGAAATCGCCGCCGAACCGAGATCGTCGAACGTGAACGTTCCGGACGCCGAAGTCGTATAGGTGACATTTCCGCCGCCGGCGTCAGTGATGTTCCAAACCGGCGTGGCGCCGTAAGCGCAAAGCCCACCCAGGGCGGTTAATGACAATAATGATATGGTCGTTTTCATGGTGTATTGAACTTAGAGATGAATATGTAAGAATTTTCGAAAACGGGAGCCGGATGCGGGTTTGCGTTCGGCGACCCCGTTTAATTATGGAGTCTATCGAAAAAAAAAAAACGACTGCAAGCATTTTCTTTCTCGGAATCGCCGGCGCGCGTTTCCCCCGGGAAGAGCGGAATTCTGTGTTCCCATGACGGGGAAAATCTGAAAAGATGGAGAGAAAACAAGACAGGAAAATGGCGGTTTCGAGTTCCGATTTTTTTGAACGGCAGGAAAAAGCGCGCCGCGCGACGCGGCGTCTTGTGTTTTGGTTCGCGTTCGGTCTCGCGGGAACGGCGGCGGCGGTTTATTTCCTTGTGATTTTCGCGCTGAAGGCGTCCGGCTGTTATGATGCTTCGTCCGCTTCGCTGTGGGACCCGAAGACGGCGGCATGCGTCTTCGCGGGAACGCTGATGGTCGTCGGGGGCGCGAGTCTGGTGAAATCGCGTGAGTTCGGCTCTTCCGCCGGAGCGGACGTCGCGCGCCAGCTCGGCGGGCGGGAAGTTTCCCCCGACGCCTCCCGCCCCGACGAGCG
>DVOG01000124.1 GCA_018713755.1 Candidatus Spyradosoma merdigallinarum
CACGTCGAACATCTTCGCGATTCTCGGTCTGCGCTCGTTCTTCGCCTCGGCGTCGAGCGCCGCCTGCGTTTTTCTTTTCTTTTCCTTGACGAAGATTTTTTTCAGGAATCCGGTCATGGCGCGCGCGGCTCAGTCTTTTTTCGGGAAAATCACGGAAAGCAGAATCGAAACGGCGAAGACGACGGCGAGCACGGTCAGCGACTGCCAGATTTCGAAATGGAATTCCCACGCGCCGGGGAGCTCGGCGAGGATGAGCTTCACGCCGATGAAGACGAGCACGACGCCCAGCCCGTAGTGCAGGAAGCGCAGCATTTTCATGAAGCCGGAAAGCGCGAAGAAGAACGAGCGCAGACCGAGAATCGCGAAGATGTTCGACGTGAAGGCGAGGAACATTTTTTCTTCGGCGGAGATGCTCCCGTCGTTGGGCAGCACGCCGAGCACCGCGGGAACGCTGTCGACGGCGAAAAGCACGTCGGAAAGCTCGATGACGATCAGCGCGAGGAAAAGCGGGCTCGCGTAGAGCAGGCCGTTTTTTCGGAAGAAGAAATCGTGCCCGTGCAGCTCCGGGGAGAACCTGCCGAGCTTCGTCGCGCAGCGCACGATGATGTTGCCCGACAAATCCTTCGCCTCTTCCCTCGCCGGCAGAAACAGCTTGATTCCCGTGAAAATCAGGAACGCTCCGAAAATCCACAGCACCCATTCGAATTTCTCCACCAGCGCGACGCCTCCGAAGATGAACAGCGCGCGGAAGACGACCGCGCCGATGATGCCCCAGAACAGCACGCGGTGCTGGTATTTTTCCGGAATTTTGAAAAACGTGAAAATGATGATGAAGACGAACAGGTTGTCGATGCTCAGCGCGAGCTCCAGCAGGTAGCCCGCCGAAAAAAGCTGCGCCTTTTCCCCGCCGTGCCACGCCCAGATGCCGCCGAAGGCCGCTCCCGCCAGCGCGATCCAGGCGACGCTCCAGAACACGGCGTCCTTGAACGGCACGGGGCGGTCCTGCTTGTGGAAGACGCCGAGGTCCAGCGCCAGCATCGTCACGATGAACACGCCGAAAATGACCCATGCCCACGGCGGGAACGGCTCCGCCGCCGCGGACGCGGTCGCGGCGAGAAAACAAAGAGATTCCGGGAAAAACATAATTGAGCCGGCGATTTTGCGGGAAAGCGCTCCCGCCCGCAATTTTTTTTATTCCGTTCCCGCGGCGGCGCCGTTTTTTTGCTTTGCAAAACCGTTCCCGCGGGTTAGGCTTTGCCCCGAGTTTTCAACCCCCAGCAACATCCGATTCCCATGAAACAGCTTAAAAAATCACGCAAGGGCTTCACGCTCATCGAACTGCTCACGGTCATCGCCATCATCGGCATTCTCGCCGGGCTCGCGTCCGCCGGGATTCCCATGGCGATGAACAAGGCGCGCCAAATGGTGGCGAGCAACAACCTGCGCAGCATCGCGCAGGCGATCGTCAGCATCCGCAACGAAGGGAAAATCATCACGAACAACGGATCGGACGCGCGCAAATATCAGGCGTCGGACGTCGCCGGCTTCGCCGAAGTGCTCGCGCGCTACACCTCCGTGCGCGAAGGCGAAACCTGGGTCGTCGGTTCCGACGTCGACGGCTACACGACCGTTCCGCAGCACGTGCTTTCCGAAATCGACGACGGCACGAACGAACTTTCCGGCGGCGCCATCTCGTGGGACGTCGTCGTCAACGCGCGGCGCAATCCGAAAGACGAAGTCGGCTACCCGATCGCGTGGCTGCGCGGTCTCGGGACGGACGGCGAATGGGAAGAAGACGCGCCGTTCGGCCGCGCTTACGGTCTGATCGCGTTCGCGGACGGTCACGTCAAATCCGTCACGAACCTCCTCGCGGAAGAAGACCAGCTCTCCTCCTACGACGGCAAATCGCAGACGTCGAACTACATGGACGCGATCGGCGCGAACAGCGGCTCCGCCGCCCGCAAGCCGACCGTTCTCAAAGGCCAGGGCGCGGAATAAATTCCCGCGGCCGCGCGCGTTCCCGCGCGCAAAAAAAGAAACGCGTTCCCGAGACAGGAGCGCGTTTCTTTTTTCCCCCTTTAAGCCCTGCGGTCAGCGTCGGTTCGCCCGCTTCGCGGCGCCTCAGCGACCGATGGAGACGTATTCCACGCCGGCGGAGCGCATGGCGCGAACGTCGTAGCAGTTGCGCCCGTCGAGCACGATCGGGCGGAGCATTCGGCGCAGGAACGTTTCCGGCGGGAGCGCCTTCACCTGCGGCCACTCCGTGAAAATGAAGCACAGCTCCGCCCCGGAAAGCGCGTCTTCCGGGCGCGCGCAGTATTCGACCTCGGTCGGATAAAGCCGCCGGAAATTTTTTTCGCCCACGGCGTCCCACGCCGCGACGCGCGCGCCTTCCTCCAGCAGCAACGGAACGTTCGTCAGCGCGGGACCGTCGCGCAGATCGTCCGTTCCCGGCTTGAACGTCAGCCCGAGCACCGCGACGCGCCGCCCGGCGAGCGAATCGAAGAAGCGCCGCGATTTTTTCAGCAGCTTCAGCTTCTGGTTTTCGTTGACCTCGATCGCCGCTTTCACGGTCTTGATTTCGCAGTCGAGAAAATTCGCCAGCCAATACAGCGCTTTCGTGTCTTTCGGAAAACACGAACCGCCGTAGCCGATGCCCGCGCGCAGGAATCTGTTCCCGATGCGCGGATCGTAGCCCATGCCGACGGAAACCGCGTCGATGTCCGCGCCGACGACTTCGCACACGTTCGCGATTTCGTTGATGTAGGAAATTTTCAGCGCCAGAAAATCGTTCGACGCGTATTTGACCATTTCCGCGCTGCGCCGATTCATCACGAGCACGGGAGCGTCGAAGCCCGCATACATCGCGCGGATTTTCTCCGCCGCGTCCGCGTTTTCCGCGCCGATGACGATGCGGCTCGGAGCGAGCGTGTCGCGCACCGCCGTGCCCTGCGCCAAAAACTCCGGATTGGAAACGACGTCGACTTTCACCCGCCCCGCGACGCGTTCCCGCAGCCGCGCCTCCACGCGGTCGTTCGTGCCGATGGGCACCGTCGATTTGACGATCACCACGCAGTCGCGCTCCGCGCTCGCGGCGATTTCGTCCACGACCGCGAAGAGATACGACAGGTTCGCCGAGCCGTCTTTTTTCTCCGGCGTTCCCACGCCGATGATGATGACTTCCGCGTCGCGGTAGGCCGCCGCCGCGTCCGTCGTGAACGTCAGCCGTTCGCGGTTCTCGCGCAGCAGCGCGTCGAGCCCGTCTTCGTAAATGGGCGACGTTCCCGCGTTGAGCTGCGCGATTTTCTCTTCGACGACGTCCGTGCACGTGACGTCGTGCCCGCGCGCCGCGAGACACACGCCCGTGACCAGACCGACGTAGCCGGTTCCTGCAACTGTGATTTTCATGCGTTAAAAAAGATTGAAGGGTTGATGATTTCTTTCTCGGAAGCGCACGCCTGCTCACAGCGAGCAGAGGAATTTTTTGTCCGGAGAAACGATGATGCGCATCTGCTTGATGCCCGAATACGTCGCCTCGCGGAACGCGACGCCGCGTTCCCGAAGAATCCGGGTCAGCTCCGCGACCGTCGCCCGCTCGCCCTCGCGTTCGAAATCGTCGATGAGAATCACGAACGATTCCGCGAGGCATTCCGGGATCAGCGGCAGGATGTCCGCGCGCGCATAGGTTTTCGCCATGAACCCGAACGGCCCGTCCAGCGAAATCAGGTCGAATTTCCGCCCGCGGAAACGCTCGCCGAACCCTTCGTAGGCTACGATTTCCGCGTCCTCGCCGTAGCGCCACGTCTTCGTCAGAGGCAGGTGCGCGACCTGCGTGCTCGGCGGCAGCGCGAACGATTCTCCGAAAAAGCGGATCCACGTCGCGTCGTGCTCGACGACCGTGTGCTCCGTTCCCGCGTGCGCCGCCGCGTATTGCGCAATCATGCGCGTCGACTGCCCCAAGCCCGTTTCCAGAATCGAGCGCGGTTTCCCGTCGTTCAGCACGCGATAAAGCACATAGAGGAACGGATACCCGACCGCCCAGCGTCCCGGCGAAAACGCCGCGTCGCGCAGCCAGGCGCTCCCGGCGATCGTGCTGTTGAAGACGCTCGCCCAGGCCGAGTCTTCCGCGAATTTGCGGATTTCGGCCGTTGTCCGCGCCTGCGTCTCCACAGCCGCGAGCACGCGCGCCTCGCTCTCGGGAACGCTTTTTGCGAGCGCCTCTTGGAGTTGTTTCTCCGCCGCCTCCACGGACGTACAAAGCTCGGTTTTCGCCGCAAGCAAAGCGCTTTTCGTAGACTCCGCGTTCCGGGCGAGTGCTTCTTCGAACATGCGGGGAAGCGCGTCCGCGCGGGCGTTCACGGCCCGAACGGTTTCTGTCGCCGTCTGCGCGAATTCGCTGCGCGCCGCGTTCAGGGATTCGAGAACTTCTCCGAGCCGCGCCTGCAGATTCGACTCCGCGTCGAGCGCCGCGTGTTTCGCCGCGAGCGTTTTCAGCGTCAGCGCTTCGCGCGGCGCGGAAAGTTCCCGAGAAAGCGCATCGGCGCGTTCCCGCACGATTTTGAGCTCCGCGCGGACGGCGCCGAGAGTTCGACGGTTTTCGTCAACGACGCGCCGGCTTTCGTCGAACGCACGCCGGTTTTCGTCGTGCATGCGCCGCAACTCGTCGATCAGAATGCGCGTCTGCTCTTCCGCAGCGCGGCGCAGGTGGCGCTCCGTGTGCGCGATCTTCCCGCGCGTCGCGGGAACGAGCGCGTCGAACACCCGCCACAGCGTGCTGCGCGAACGTTTCGCCTCGCGCAGACGCGCCAGCTCCCTGGACGAAAGCGCGCGCACGTCCACGCCGTCCCGCGGGCGCAGGTTCAGGTGTTTCGCGCGGAACGCCCTGCGCTTCTTTTTCGAGAAAATGAACAGCGACGCCGCCCGCACCGCGAAGCGCTTCAGCGCCGAGTCCCGCCGCAGCTCCGGATGCGCGTTCACGTCGATTCCGTCCTTCGGCGTCAAGTCCATGTGGCGTTCCCGCCAACGCTTCCGCGCCGCCTTGTTCAGAATGAACAACGCCCCCAAGCGCACCAGGAAGGCAGGATAAATTTTCTTCGCCGCCGCGGGAGCCTCCGCCGTTCCCGCCGCCGGACGCGCCGTTTCCCGCGCCGATGGTCGGTCTTTTCCTGAAATATAAATGCGATCCAGTTTAGGTAAAATTTCCGGGTAAGCCTTAAGCACCCGCGTGAGCGCGCGGTCATTTTCGCCGCCGCCGATGTTGTCTCTCCAAAGAGAAACCTCCTGTGTCCCCTCGACGAAGCGCAACGGGAAAGATTTCACGGGAACATTGATTTTCGTTCCATTGCGCACCGCCATTGCCCAAAACCAAATGTCGTCGCCTCGCGGACAAAGCGCCGTAAAGTTCGCTTCGTCTAAGACATCCGAATGCAACGCCTTCGGCGGAAACAAAACACCTCCTACTCCCGTGAGAAAGTTGTTGAACGAATGCGCTCTCGGTCCGATATCTTTTTCCCACGAGGCATACGGCGCAAGCGTATTTTCGTCAAGAAACGAAATTTCGTGCGCGCGGCGAGCCTGGATGCTGAGCGGATCTTTCAGATAGGCGCGCGCGAGCTCTTCCAACCAGTTCCTCGGATAAAACAAATCGTCGTCCGCGGTAACGATGACTTCGTTCGGGAAAGCCTTTAACGCAGGAACAAGTTTTTTATAAGATTTGATGTCTTTCGTCCAAAAGATTTCCAAGCCGCGCGACCGCAAAGCAAGAAGTTCGCGCGGCAATTCCGCTTCCTTTCGCGGGAACTGCGAATCGGCAAGCCAAAGCGTCACGCGATCCGGCATCCAAGTCTGGTCAAGGATTGTTTCAATTGCCTGGGAAACCGCCTTAATTCTCGTTGGGAACGATGTCAACGAAACGATAACCTGCCTCTTCTCTGCAGAAAAATAACGCGTAATCTGAATTCTGTCTTTTTCGTCAATTTTGCGGAGATACGAATTATCGATTTTTCCGTTTTCCTCGAAATGCACTAAAATTTCGCGGATGTGACGAAAAAACATGTCTCCCGTCGTCAATCCGAACCATAGACGATGTCGCCATAGAGCAATCGTCCAAAAGCGGCGAAAAAGGATGTCGCCCATCGTTTTCGTCCATCCCCTTTTTTCCCAATAAGCAAAAATTCTCCGACATCCGATCAAAAAGCTCTCCCAGTCTTTTCCCGTGTTTTTTTGAGTTTCCGTCGAGCCTTTTCTGCCCACACGATAATGATAAAGCTTATCGGAAATCCTGCGAAACCGAGAACAGTGCGGCATACAACACCATTGAAACGCCGCATCCTCTCCTTTTTTGATCGTTTCATCAATAGCTAAGCCGCAAGAAACAAGGAAGGCCCTTGAGTAAATCTTATTCCATAATACGGCATGAAATCTGTTCTCCGTAAAAAGCTCCTCTGCCGGAGAAAGCATTTCCCAGTCTTTAAAATCAAAAGATGCGGCCTGCCCCCGGCAATAGTCTTCAGAAGCGAAGCCCTCATTCTCGATAACCGCGCCGCATTCAGCGATTTCGAAGTTTTTTTCTTTTGCCGAACGCCAAAGCCGCTCATACATATTAGGCTCAACATAATCATCCGAATCGACGAACCCGATATATTCGCCGGAAGCCTTCTTGATTCCAAGATTTCGAGCAGCCCCTTGCCCTTTGTTGCTCTGCGTAAGAATTTTTACGCGAGCATCCGTGGCGGCGTATTCTTCGAGAATTTGCGGGGAGGAATCCGTCGATCCGTCATCAACGCAAATGATTTCGATTTCTTTGAGCGTCTGATTAACGACGGAATCCAGACATTGGCGCAAATATTTTTCGACGTTGTAGACGGGAATGACGACGGAAACAAGCGGCGTAAATTTAAGATTTCCGTCTGCTATCGCTTTTTGCCAAATGCGAAAGAAATCCCTCCGCATTTCCCGCCATTCAAAAGCGAACGGGAGATTTTCGTTGCTCCACGGTTTTTCCGTTCCGGCAAAGTGCGCGATGCAGACATCAAGCGAAAGCAGCTCTTCGGAATCAGAAATATCCAACCCCGTATATTTTTTCAATCGTTCCTTCCCACGCGGAGCGCATATCTTTTCCGTATTTTGGAAATACCAGCATGGGCAAAAGTTATATTTCAAAGGCAACAGACACACGTTCCCGGCGAATTGCGCATTGAAAATCGGCTGATCCATCAAACGAAAATCCGTCGACCTCTTTTTGGCTTCAATCAAAACTGCGCTCATCTCACGCTTTCGCATGAAAGAGAGATTGAGAAGCATCACTCCGGAATTGAAACGCCATTTCCCGAATCTTCGGATAATATCCGTGTCGCCGGTCAAAGACCACGCATCCGTGACCGCCGCGGCATAATTTTCGCCGAGCGGAGTCCGGAAAAGCTCCCCTAAATCCCTGCGGACGAGCACGTCGCCGTCGAGGTAGAGCACTCGGTTCAGATTCGGGAGCAGTTCCGGCAAAGAAAATTTCAAAAGCGCCGCGGGCGTCGCCATGCAGTAACCGCGCTCTTTCGCCTTGTGAAGCGTCGCGAGCTTGTCCAGAACGGACTTTTCGACGCGGATGATTTCGACGGAAAAATCTTTCTCCTCAAAGAGCTTGAATACTTTTTCAGAGTATTCCGAGAGCGCGGCGGCGACGATGTGAATGCGGACTTTCGTTTCGGGCGCACGGGAACGGCGGATTGAATTTATCGCGACCGCCGTCATGTTCACATAGCCGTCGTCGGTGATGAACGCGCAGTCGACGGTGTCCTGCGGGAACGGCGCGTCGGGAACCGGCGGGAAGCAATCTTGAATTTCGAATTCCTCCCGAAAGGCGCGGAACGGGTAGTCGAATTTGTATTGCCACGCGAGCGGAAAGGAAACGACCGCGTCGATTTCCTTGAGGAGGGCGATCGCGCTTTGATCGCCGCTCGGGAAGGCGCCGGAGAAATGCCCCCCCCCCATTTCCTCTTTTTCCCGGCGCGCGGCGTCAAGGACGTGGGGTTTGAACTCCTCGAAGAGTCGGTGCAGCTGCAGCCAATGGAGCTTGGCGTAGCCGCGTTCCCGCGAGAATTTCAGCTGATCGCGGATGCCGCGCAGCTGGTCGCACACGCGGCGGCGGTCGGTGTAGTCCGGCGTGTGCCAGTCGCGGAAGACGTAAGTCGTGCGGCGCAGCGCGTAAAACGTGCCGGCGGCTTCGAGCGCGCGGGCGCAGAACGGCGGATCCTGATAGCGGATGTAGGGAGGAAAGAAGATTTCGTCGTCGAGCAGCAGCGCGCGCTCGAAAATGTAGCGGTAAAACCCGTAGTCGAACTGCCAGTCGGCGAAACGCATGAAGCCTTCGCGCGGGAACGCCTGGTCGACGTTGGCGCCCCAGGAGGCGTCGGGGAAGTAGCGCTTGCCGTCGTTCGCGAGGGAGCAGACGCCGCCGCCGCAGACGCGGACGCGGTTTTCCTTCGCATAGAAATAGAGCGCTTCGTAGACGGATGCGTCGGGCAAAAGGTCGTCGGGATCGAGGAACGCGACAAATTCGCCGCGCGCGGCGCGGATGCCGGCGTTGCGGGCAGGACCGACGCCGGCGTTTTTCTGCGTGATCACGCGGACGCGCGGGTCGCGCGCGGCGTATTCGGCGAGCACGGCGGGCGAGCCGTCCGTCGAGCCGTCGTCCACGCAGATGATTTCTATCTCGCGGAGCGTCTGATTGACGACGGAATCCAGGCACTCGCGCAGGTATTTCTCGGCGTTGTAAACGGGAATGATTACGGAAACGAAGGGAACCATGACGAATGGTGAAAACTAAAGAAGCTTAAGTTTTTTTATGCGGGAAAGGGATAATGCGCGGGAACGCGGTTTTTCGGAATCCGCGGACCCTGCGAAAAATTATTAGCTCGACCCAATAAATTTATTAGGGAGCTATCATTAACATGGTTCAGCGGATTTACCTGGACGAAATCACCCGGAGGATTTCCGAAAAACGGAAATTCATTCAGGTGTTCCGCGGCGTTTCCGCGGGACTCGGCGGCGAGCCGGGCCGGGCGGGCGGTTTTACTGCGGTGCGCGATGCTCATTTCTTGAAGCGCGGGTCAAGGTTCAGGTGCCGCGCGCGGAAACGCTTCCGCGCAGCCCTGTTGAGGATGAACATCGCCGCAAGGCGCACGAGAGTCGTTTTAAGGCGTCCCTCCGGAAAAATCTCGAAGATTTTTTCGGCAGGACGAGAATGCCTGACGCTTCTAAAGCAGAAAGACGCGTATTTTTTCTGAGACCCGTTCAAAAGTGCACGTTGTTCGGGATTATTTTCCCATTTCCAATCGCTGTGCGAAAGACGCCACCTGCAAATTGCTTCGAAACACTCTTTCGTGGGGCACATGGCATACGTCTTTCGAATTAACACCGTCGCATAAGCAACAAAACGTTTTTCCAGCTCTTCAAAAATATTGTTCCGCTTGAGGACATCTGCAACGCCGTCGATGACTTTCAAGTGATCCAGAACTCTCAAATCCCGCACCCCCATCAGTGAAGTTTTTCGGACGCGGTAAAAATAGGCCGTGAAGGCGAGCGCACCGAGACGCCTTGCGGAAAAGAGCAAATCGAAGTGCAGAGCGGCATCTTCATAGAGCATCCCTTCGGGAAATCTTCTTTGGCCAAAAAAATCTCGACGAATGATTCGGCTGGGGGCATAGCAATTTGTTTCGAAAGGGTTTCGCGCCCATTCTCTCCAAAAAAACGCTTTACGAAGACACTCTTCTTGAATCCAAAGTTTATTGAAAGGATCCCATAGCGTTTTTCCGGTTTCGTCAGAAACGCTGTCCAGTTCGAAGAGCAGCATTTCAAGATTCAGGCGTTCCGCTTTGCGTATGGAATATTGCCAAATGAAACGATCGACCCAGTCGTCGCTGTCCACGAAGGCGAGATACTTTCCGCACGCTTCGTCAATCCCTCGATTACGTGCTGCGCCAAGGCCTCTGTTTTTTTGATCGATGATGCGGATTCGTTTGTCGCGTTCGGCGAATGCTGCAAGAATTTCACGGGAATGGTCTGTCGAGCCGTCGTTGACGCAGATGATTTCCAAATCTTCGAAGCACTGATTGCATACGGTGTTCAGGCATTTGTGAAGATACTTCGCTACATTATAAACGGGAATGACGACGGAAAGCAGAGGATTTTCGACTCGCTCACGCGCAGGGACGCAGATTTGAGTTTCGAGACGAACATCGGCGCCTTCGTAATTCATCGTCGGCAGGGCTGATCCGAAAAACACGCGAACACCGAGCGTCCTTTTCGCATAATCGACCCAAACGTTGAGCAAAGCTTCGGCAAGAAAACCGAACAAACGCGCCTCTTCACGGTTTTTGGGAAGCGTGATACGTTTTTCGACTTCGAAAAGAACGGTGAAAAGCCATTCGGAATAAGCGTCGAAAAGCGATTTGCGCATGACAGAGATACAACCGAAACACTGTTCCGTTCCCTGCAACAGCACACGCTCCGCGGAATCTGCGAGCTCCGGAGTTTTCTCACGAATGACGTCGAGCGCAACACGCATGTCGTTTTCGCGGTGGTGGCGAGCGTAAAAATCATATGGCGACATGACGTTTCCGGGTTCGCCGACGGGGAAAACCGCCCAACACGGCGGAAGCAGAATATCATTTTCGCGCATGAGCTCGGAAATGCGTTCCTGCGTCCAGCCGAAGCGGCGACAAGTTTCTTCGGAAAAATCGGAAAATTCCGCGCAGTCGTCGGAGGTGAAGCTCGGTATTCGTCGATAATGGCAAAGCCCTACGACGTCGGCATCCTTCACGTTTTTCCAAATCCAATACTGCGCGGTAAGCTCGCAGTAGTTCGGGTTCTTGGCGGCGATATTGTCGCCGGTATCGTCCCGAAGCATGCCGAGCGGAGCTCCGTTGCCGACCTGGATCGGCACGAACGGCGCCCGTTCAATTCTCGGAGAATCGCGATGATAGACTACAAAGATTTTGATGCGGTCGGAGGTCATGAAAGATTGGTTTTATAGTTTTCCTGTTTTTTCAAAAGATACGCGCTCAAGGTTTTCGGCTCTCTCATTACGCCGCGCTTGACGACTTTCGCGGGAACGCGCGCGTTTTTCTTGAAGCGCCGGAACTGCGCTTCGGGCAGCCCGCCGAGCCTCCGCACGAATTGAAAGTGCGGCTTTCGATTTGCATGAATTTTCGGCAAATTTTCATGCAAATTGAAAATGCCGCTTTCAATTTGCATTGATTTCGCGTTGAGGTTGAAGGAGTTTCCCGCAAAATCTTCGGAAACGCCGTCGCGGGAACGCGCGTGATCTACGACGGCGAGCTTGCTCTCGACACGCCCGAAAACGGAGTCGTCAACTTCCGCAATTTGTGAAAAGACCGGTTCCCTCATCGGCGGCCTCCTTTCGGGAACGTGAAGCGCAGACCGCAGAGGACGACGCGCCAGCCGTCGCGGGAACGCCGGACGGAAAGCGCGTTTTTCTTGAAGCGGCGGAACGCGTCGAAGCGCGCGCGCCAAACCGCGTAGCGCAGGAATTTTTCCGGCGCGTCGAGCAGGAGCGGCAGCCGCTTTCCCAGCCGGCGAAACAGCGCCTCGGGCAGCTCGCCGCGTTCCCGCGCCTCGACGAACTCGCGTCGAAACAGCGCGAAAAACTCCGCGCGACGCTCCCGCGGCGCGCGCAGCAGATTCGCGAAATACGCCTTGTATTTGAACAGAAAAAAATCGTAGGCGAAGCGTTCCCGAAGCGCCGGACGTTCCGCGAACCAGCGGTCGAGCTCGTGCATCTCGTCCGCGACGCAGAAGACTTTTTCGCGCGATTTCATCGACGAGGCGGCGTTGTCCTGCCGGTAGTCGACGACGGGAAAATCCGCGAGCACGACGCGCTCCGCCGACGCGAAGATCTTGAACGAAAATGCGTTGTCCTGGTAGGAGGCGCCGGGCGTTTCGTTGAAGCGGATTTCCGCCGCGCACAGAAATTTCGCGCGGTAAAACGCGCTCCACACCGAAAGCGGGAGCGCGAAGAGCTCGCCGCACGCGCGCGCGTTTACGGGAACGCCTTTCGGGCAGGCGCGCAGCGCGAAGGCGCGTTCCCGCCGCCCGCTTTTCCCCCAATAAAAATTGTAGTCGCCCTTGACGACGTCGACGCCGGGGAAGCGCGCGACGATCGCGGCGAGGCGCGCGTAGGCGTCCGGCGAGGCGAGCGCGTCGTCAGGCTCGAGAATCGCGACGTAATCGCCGCGGGCGCGCGCGATCCCGAGGTTCTCGGTCGCGCCGTAGCCGCTGTTCGCCTTGGAAATCACGACGAAGCGCGGGTCGCGCGCGGCGTATTCGCGCAGGATCTCGGCGGAGGCGTCCGTCGAACCGTCGTCGATGCAGAGCGCTTCCCAGTCCGCGAAGGTCTGCGCGCGCAGCGAATCCAGACACTCGCGCAGGAACGGCGCGGCGTTGAACACGGGAACGACGACGGACAAAAACATGAACGGGAACGAAGAGAAGGAAAAAAAAGCCGAAAAAGAGATTGTTCTCGTGCGGGAACGCGCGCTCAGAAGGCGCGGAGAAATTCCTCCGCGGCGTCGAGCGCGCGGAGGACGGCCTTGTCCATGTCGTAGTATTTGTAGTCGCCGAGGCGACCGAGAAAGCGCGTCTGCGGGAACGCCCGCCGCGCCTCGTCCGCATAGCGCGCGTAAAGCGCCGCCGTCTCCGCGTTCGCAATCGGGTAGCACCGCTCGTTTTTCCCGCGCTCGAACGCCGCGGGATACTCGAACGAAACCACCGTCTTCGGCGATTTTTCCCCGAGAAAATGCTTGTATTCCCCTATCCGCGTGAAATCGAAGTGGCACGGGTAGTTCACGCACGCGACGGGCTGGAAGTATTCCCGCGCGTATTCCACGAACTCGAAGCTCACGCTCCGGTAGGGAAGCTCCCCGAACTTGAACCCGAAAAACTCGTCGATCGCTCCCGTGAAGAAAATCGGCGTCCCCGCGGGAACACACGCGCGAGCCGCCTCCCACGGCGTGTTCAGCCGAAGCTCGATATTCGGGTGCGCGAGCATGTTCCCGATCAGCGCCGTGTAGCCTTCGCGCGGAATCGCCTGATAGCGGTCGCGGAAATACCCGTCGTCGCGCGACGCGAAAATCGGCACGCGCGCCGTCACCGCCGGGTCGATTTCCTCAGGCGTTTTCCCCCACTGCTTGAGCGTGTAGTGCAGAAAAACTTTTTCGTAAACGTAGTCGCCGAGCAGACGCAAGTCCGCGTCCGCGCTCCCGCGCAGCTCGAGAATCGTCGCGCGCGCCCCGAAGCCGAAGCGCTCCAGCAACTTTCCCTCGATGCGCGCCGCCAAAACGGGCGGAAAAACCCGGCGCACGGAATTGAGGTTGAACGGCACGGGAACGAGCGCCCCGTCGATCTGCGCCAGCACTTTGTGAAAATACGGATGCCACGCCGTGAAGCGCGAAAGAAAATCCCACGCGCGCTTGTCGTCCGTGTGGAAAATGTGCGTGCCGTATTTGTGGACGAGAATGCCCGTGCCCGCGTCGCGGCAGTCGTAGCAGTTCCCGCCCGCGTGCGCCTTCGCCTCCAGAACGAGCACGCGCAGCCCCGCAGCCGCCAGCCGCGCCGCGACCGTCGCCCCGGAAATCCCCGCGCCCGCCACCACCGCAGAAAATTTGAAGCTGTTGTCCATTTGATTTCGTCGGATGTGCGCCCATGCGGGAACTGCTCCCGCATGGACGCCCGCAGTCAGCGAATCGACAAGCCGTCGCACGTGATCACCTTGGGAATGTCAGTCTGATCGGTAGACTGACCGGTAGGCAGATTGGACTTCTCCACACGGATTCTTATGGTGGTTCCGTTATTTTTTAAGTCGCTCAG
>DVOG01000125.1 GCA_018713755.1 Candidatus Spyradosoma merdigallinarum
GCGACGAGCTCCGCCTCCTCGCGCCCGGAAAGAATGCGCATCGGCGTTCCCGTCGCGCGAAAAACCGCGTCCGCGAAAGCCCGCGCGTTTTCCGCCGTGCGAAAAAGGCTCGTGCCGACGACAGCCTCGCGCGCAGGAGAAAACGCGCGCGCCTGTTCCGCGAGCGCGCGCACGGCGTCCACGCCCGCCGCGAACGCCTCGTCGGAAATGCGTTCCCGCGCGCTTTCCGCGTCCGGCGAAAGGCGCGTCTCGCTGAGCGCTTCGAAGAGCGGCTCCGCGTTCTCGCCGCGCGCGACGAGCAGTTTTATCGAATTCGAACCGATGTCGACGACGGAAGAAATCATTTTTCGCAAGACGTCAGAAAACGTTCCGCACGACGAGAACGACGGGCTTCCCGTCGCTTTTCAGCGCGGGAACGACGAACCTCCAAAAGCGTTCCTCGGCGATTTTTTCCCGCGGCGCGTCCGGCGGGAAGCGGAAAAATTCCGGATCGTCCGGCGCGCGCTCAAGCGCGCAAAGCGCGTTCCCGTCGCCGTCGCAAAGCAGAATTTCGGAAAAATTTTCCGGCCCCTCGTAAAAGACGCGAATGCCGTCGGGCACGGATTCTTCGATTTTCGCGCGGACGGTTCCGCCGGCGTCCGTCTGCGCGATGGAGGCCTGGTCGAGGCTGTTTTCCCATTGAAAGAAAAACGCGGCGGCGAAAGCGATCGCGGCGAAGACGAGCCAAAATCCGCGAAAAGTTTTCTGCGGCGGTGCTGCGGAATCGGCGGCGGGAACGGAGGGCGGCGTTTCGGGTTCCATCGGAGAAAAATCAGCGGAACGCGGCGATCAGTTCCCGCAGACCGTCGTCGCCGGAAACGACGGGAGCATAGCCCAAATCGCGGCGAATCGCGGAAATGTCGAACCAGTGATCGTGCGAAAGTTCCGTCGCGACGAAACGCGTGATCGGTGGTTCGCCGGCGACGCCGAAAATTTTCCAGAAAAATTCGAGAAACGCGCCGGCGCGGTAAGCGTTCCCGAAAGAAATTTTCTGCGCGACGGCGGGAACGCCGACGCCGTTCAGAAACGCGTTTATCCAATCCCAAAGCACAACGGGCGCGCCGTCGGAAACGAAGTACGCGCGGCCGTTCCCGGCGGGAGCGGCGTCCCCGCAGAGCGCGGGCGCGTCCGCGAGCAAAGCGTCCGCCGCGAGCAGATGCGCGTGCGCGGCATTTTCCACGTGCGTGAGATCGACTTTGTTTTTCCCGTCGCCGACGATGCGCAGTTTCATCTGCGCCGCCTGCGCGATGACGCGCGGGAGCAAGTGCGGGTCGCCCGGGCCCCAAATCAGATGCGGGCGCAGCGAGACCGTGCGCAGCCCCGGCGCGTGCGCGGCGCGGACGAACGCTTCCGCCTCGGCCTTCGTTTTCGCGTAAGGCGAAAGCGAGGAGACGCAATACGGGAGCGACTCGTTCCCGCCGGCGATCGACGCGCCGCTGAAAACGACGCTCGGCGTGCTCGTGTGCACGAGATTGCGCGTTCCCGCGCGGCGGCACGCCTCGACGACGCAGCGCGTTCCCGCAAGATTCGCGCGCTCGAAATCCTTGTATTTTCCCCAAACGCCCGCTTTCGCCGCCGTGTGAAAAACGACGTCCGCGCCGGAGAAAATTTCCGCCAGCGCGGGAACGCTCTTTTCGTCGGAAACGTCGAGCCGGAAATATTCGACGCCTTCGGCGGCGAGTTCCGGGCGCGGCGCGCGCCCCACGGCGCGGACTTCCCATCCGCGAGCGCGGCAACGGCGCGAAATCGCTTTCCCGAGAAATCCTCCGCCTCCTGTGATTGCGGCGCGCATGGTTTTTTCCTTTTTCGGAAGCGAAGAAAAAATCATTCGGCGACGGCGGGCCGAGCGGCGGCGGTCTCCGTTCCCGCGGCGGGATTTCCTTTGTCGTCGAGCATTTCGACCCAATCGGCGGCGATGCGGACGGCCTCGCGCAGCAGCACGTCGTAGTCGGGCCATTCTTCTTCGTCGTCGCGCGCGGCGAGCCCGGGAACGACGGCGGGATTGGACGCGCGCAGAGAGGATTTCGCCTTTTGCGCGGCGTTTTCGCCGGACTGTTTTTCCTGCTCGAGGACGGCGTCGAGCTTCACGTCGGTTTTGCGGTAGCCGGTATTTTTTTTCAGCTCCGCGTAATCGTTTTTGACCCAATCGGAAAAGACTTTGTCCTCGTCGCGCATCGCGAGGCGTTCCCGCAGGCTCAGCGGGATTTCCTTGGTTTTCTCGCGTTCGTCCACCCACGCGATTGTGCGGTTGAGCGTGAGAAATTCCGGGAGCTCCGCCTGCCGGCGCCGGCTGTTTTTCTCCAGCGCGGAGATGAGCTCGGGAGACACGGGAGCGCTCAGCCACGAGGGCAGCTCGTCGTCGAGCACGGAGGGCACGGAATCCCACGGGAGCGGGCGGTCGAGATCGCCCTCGCCCACGGGAAGAACGCTGTAGACGGACGGCGCGACGATGTCGGAGGACACCCCTTTGATCTGAATCGAATTTCCGGACGGCGCGTACCATTTGCTGCGCGTGAGCTTGATCGAAGCTTCCTGCGCGGCGTCGTAAGCTTTGAACGGGATGACTTCCTGCACGGAGCCTTTCCCGTGCGTCTGCGGGTCGCCGACGACGAGCGCGCGGCGGTTGTCCTGCAGCGCTCCCGCGACGATTTCGCTCGCCGAGGCGCTGAGCTTGGAGACGAGCACGACGACGGGGCCGGTCCATTCCGGCTCCATCGGAATCAGCCCGCCGACGATGCCGAGCGTCCCGCCGGTGCGGAGCGTGCTCGGACGGCCGACGGCGCCCTGCGTCTGCAGCACGGGAACGCCGCTGCCGACGAAAAGCTCCAGCAAATCGACGGCTTCGTTGAGATAGCCGCCGCCGTTGCGCCGCAAATCCAGGACGATCGCGCGCACGTTCGCGGCCTTGAGTTTTTTCAGAAGTTCCTTCACGTCTTCCGAAGTCGAGAACGAAACGTCGGCGGAACGGTCTTTCCCGTAAAACGACGGCAGGCTGATGACGCCGACGGGAACGGTCTCGCCGCCGGCGGGAACGTCGAAAATCTGCGCGGACGCCAGCTGCTCCGTGAGCTTGATTTCGTCGCGCACGAGCGTCACGAGCTGACGGGAACGGTCGCTGCCGGATTCGACGAGCAACCGCACGGGGACGCCCTTTTTCCCGCGAAGCATGCGCACGATGCGGTTGAGCCGCATGCCCACGACGTCCGTGAGCTCCGCGCCTTCCTCCGCGCTCCCGACGGCGACGATGCGGTCGCCGACGGAGATTTTTCCGCTGCGCTCGACAGGCGATCCCGGCATGACTTCGCGCACCGTGCAATAGCCGTCGCTCATGGAAAGCACGGCACCGATTCCGCAGAGCGAATTGCGCATCATGATTTCGAATTCCTCCATCGACTGCTTGGAGAAAAACGCCGTGTGCGGGTCGTACTGCGTCGTCAGCGCGTTGAGGAAAATTTCTTCGACTTCCCACGGCTCGAGCGTGAGGTTGGAGCAGAGCTTCGCGTAGCGTTCCCGCAGCTTCGCGCACGCGGCGGCGACGGCTTCCGGCGACGGATGCGCCTCTTCGTCGCTTTCCTTTTCGGCGGGAACGGCGGCGACGGCGCTTTCTTCCGTCTTTTCGTCGGCGGCGCCTTCGTCGTCTTTTTCGCCGAGCAGCTCCGTGATGATTTCGTTGGTGAGGCGTTTTTCCCAAAGCTCGTCCGCGGCGGCGAGGTCGGCGGGCCATGCCGCGTTCTTGAGGTCGACGCTCAGCGCGTCGGCGCGTTCGAGATTGAAGGATTCCGGGCGCGCCAGCCGCTTTTCGATGCGCGCCACGCGCTCCTCAAGCCGCTTCGTGAAAACCTCGTAAACGGTGAACGCGGCGTGCAGGTTCCCGCGGCAGATGTAATCGGAAAGCGTCGGCGCGAAGCGGGCTTTCAGCGCGTCGACGTCGCTTTGCAGGAAAATCGAGCGCGTGGGATCCAGCGCGTAGCAGTCGGAATCAAGCAGCTCCGCCATGTCCATTCCCGCGATTTTTTCCTGAAGGATGTGCGCCTTTTCGAGGAAAAACGCGGTGAGCAGCGTCTCGAGCATCATCTCGCGCGTCGTCGTGTAGCGCATGGTTTCCTGCGCGGGAGCGACGACCGCGGGCGTTTCCTGCGCGGGAACGGGCTGCGCCGGCGGCGTTTCCGCGAAAGCGGGCGTTCCCGCCGCGAGCGCGGCGCACAGAAGCGGAATCATCTTTTTTTTCTCGGACATGGGTTTGGTGGAAAAATTTCGGATTTTCTTTTTTTGACTTCGTTTTTTTCAGCGGCGGAAACAGCAAACATTGCCGAAGCGTTTCCGGAGACGTTCGGCGGCGAGCGCGTATCCCGCACCGAATAAAGCGCCGCCGAGGTGCGCGGAATGCGCGACGACGTGCGGACCGCTCCCGCCGGAGGCGCCGCCGCTCAGCGAGGGAATCTCGGAAAACACCAGTCCCAGCAGCGAAATGCCGGCGATCGCCGCGAAAAGCGCCCACGCCGGCATGCGCACGGGAAGGACGAAAAACAGCATCGCGCGAAGCTCCGAATCCCGGTGCGCGACGGAAAAATACGAGAACAGCGCCGCGACGCCGGCGGACGCGCCGACGAGCGTGTGCGGGCTCATGGCGCCCGGCGCGGGAGCGGCCGCGACCGCTTCGACGACGCCGAGCCACGCAAGCCCGCCGACGGCGATCCCGCCGAGAAACACCGCCGTCGCGTTCCCGCCGGAATCGTAGCGTTCCACGGCGTTCCCCGCGAAATACAGCGCGAGCATGTTCAGAGCCAAATGCCAGAAGCCGCCGTGCAGAAATCCGTAGGACAGAAAATTCAGCAGACAGCCGCTGCGCACCCAAAACGGATTCAGCGCGAAGGCCTCCGCGAAAAACAGCCCCAGCGCCTGCGCCGCGAAAACGAGCGCGCAGACGATGATGAAGCGGTTCGTCGCCGAGCGTTCCCGGAACGCCTTCGCGCAGGAACGCAGCTCCGCGTATGTCGGGAAGCGCGTCATCTTTCGGCCCGTGGCGGGAACGCCGTCATTTCTTTTTTCCGCGCGCCGCGGGCTTCGCCGCGTTCGGCGTCGCGCCTTCGGGTCGGACGACGGCGTCGGCGAGACCGTAGGCGATCGCCTCTTCCGCCGTCATGTAAAAATCGCGATCCGTGTCTTTCTCGATTTTTTCAAGCGGCTGCCCTGACGCCTCCGAAAGAATGCGGTTGAGCTCGTCGCGCGTGCGCTCCATTTCCTGCGCCTGAATGTGAATGTCCACGGCGGGGCCTTGGAACTGCCCCATGATCAGCGGCTGGTGAATCATCACGCGCGCATGCGGGTAAAGCAGACGGTTGCCCTTCGCGGGAGCGCTCAGCAGAATCGACCCCATCGACGCCGCCATGCCCGTGACGATGACTTTCACCGGCGAGGAAATCAGTCGAATCGTATCGAAAATCGCCATGCCCGCCGTGATCGAGCCGCCCGGCGTGTTGACGTAAAACGTAATCGGCTCGCCCGGCGCCGCCGCCTCGAGATAAAGCAGCTTTTCCGTGACGTCACGCGCGGTCGAGTCCTCCACCGCGCCCCAGAGAAAAATTTTCCGCTGCTTCAGAAATTCCTTCTGAATCTGCGCGGCGACCGGCGCATCCTCCGACTTGCTTTTCTTTTCGTCTTCTTCGCACATATGAAAATCTTTTCTTGAAGAGTCTATTTTTCATGCAGAGTTTGTGCCAGTAAAATCCGAAAAAAGAATTTTCTTCCGCGGCGTTCCCGCTCTGACTTTTTCTTTTGCGGGAACGCCGCCGCCGCGCTTAGACTGCGGGAACGCATTTTTCCGATGAACGTCGATTTCGATTTGGTGAAAAAATACAATGTGCCCGGACCGCGCTACACGTCGTATCCGACGGCGCTGCAGTTCCGCGCGGACATTCCCGCGGACGAGCTTCTGCGCGTGATGCGCGAGGACGTCGCCGCGGGCGGGAACGCCGTTTCCGTCTACGTCCACATTCCGTTCTGCCGCGCGTTGTGCTGGTACTGCGGCTGCACGAACGTTCCCGCGACCGGTCCCGAAGCCGCCGACCGCTATCTCGACGCGCTGGAAAAGGAAATCGCCCTGCGCCGAAAAGCGCTCGGAGAAAATCTTCTCCTGCGCCAGCTGCATTTCGGCGGCGGCACGCCGAGCGCGCTGACTCCGGCGCAGATCGACCGCCTCGCCGCGATGCTGCGCGAAGCGTTTTCCTTCGCGGAAGACGCGGAAATTTCCGTCGAAATCGACCCGCGCACGGCGTCGCCGGACGTCGTCGACGCGTTCCGCCGGCTCGGCTGTTCCCGCGCTTCGCTCGGCGTCCAGGACTTGGACGAAAAAGTCCAGCTCGCCATTCGCCGCGTCCAGCCGGAAAAAACCGTGCGCGACGCCGTCGCCCTGCTGCGGGAACGGGGCTTCCGCTCCGTCAATTTCGACCTGATTTACGGTCTGCCGCACCAGACGGCGGAAAGCTGCTCGCGCACGATCGACGCCGTGCTCGCGCTTTCGCCCGACCGCCTTTCCGTGTTCAGTTACGCGCACGTGCCTTGGATCAAGCCGCAGCAGAAACTGCTGGAAAAAACGGGCGCGTTCCCGTCGCCCGACGAAAAGCTCGGCCTGTTCAAGCTTTTCACCGAGCGCCTGACGCGCGCCGGCTACGTCTGCATCGGCATGGATCATTTCGCGAAAGCGGACGACGAGCTCGCGCGCGCCCAGCGGGAACGCCGCCTGCAGCGCAATTTCGAAGGCTACTCGACGCACGCCGGGCTGCCCATCGTCGGACTGGGCATGTCGTCGATTTCGCAAAGCGCGCGCAGCTTTTCGCAGAACGAAAAAACGCTCGAGACGTACGAGGCAGCGCTCGCGGCGGGAACGCTGCCCGTCGTCAAAGGGCTGATCCTGAGCGAAGAAGACTGCCGCCGGCGCGAAATCATCATGCGCGTGATGTGCGATTTGGAGCTCGATTTCGACGCGCTGGGGAAAAAATTCGGCTGCGCGTTCGCGGAAAAATACGCGCCGGAACTGGAAAAGCTCAAGCCGCTCGCCGCGGACGGGCTCGTCGAATTCCGCGGGAACAGTCTGCGCGTGACGCCGACGGGCCGGCTTTTCATCCGCAACATCGCGATGGCTTTCGACACGTATTTTTCGCCGAGCGCGGCGGGAACGCGACATTCCCGCACCGTGTGAACCGTCGAATTGCGTTTGCGGAAAACGCCGCCGAAGCGTAGCGTTTCGCGTTTTTATGCCGGAGATTCGCATTCTTCCCGACAACGTCGCCAACCAAATCGCCGCGGGCGAAGTGGTCGAGCGTCCCATGTCCGTCGTCAAGGAACTGCTCGAAAACGCCATCGACGCGGGAGCGACGCGCATTTCCATCGGGTTCCGCAACGGCGGGAAAAGCTTCATGTCGGTCGAAGACAACGGCTGCGGCATGACGCGCGACCAGGCGCTGCTCGCGCTGGAACGCCACGCCACGAGCAAAATCCGCGCCGCGTCCGACCTCGACGAAATCCGCTCCTTCGGCTTTCGCGGCGAAGCGCTTCCTTCGATCGCGAGCGTTTCTTCCTTCCTGTTGCGCACGCGCACGCGCGACGCGGAACTCGGCACGGAAATTCTCGTCGAAGGCGGAAAATACCGCGCCTGCCGCGAAAACGGAATGCCGGCGGGAACGCGCATCGAAATTTCGCGCCTGTTCTTCAACGTTCCCGCGCGTCTGAAATTTCTGAAATCAGAGAACACGGAGGCGGCGCACATCACGCGCTGCGTGCGGCTCTACGCCGTCGCGCATCCGGAAATCGCGTTCACGCTTTGGGAAAACGACCGGGAAATTTTCCGCTCGCCGGCGGGAACGGATCTGCGGGAACGCGTCGGCGCGATTTGGGGCCGACAGCTCGCCGACGACCTGTGCCCGCTCGACGCGGCGGAAAGCGCAGGCATGCGCATCAGCGGGCTCATCGGAAAGCCCGGCGTCAGCCGCGCCTCTCGCGCGGAAATGGTGACCGTCGTCAACGGGCGCCCCGTGGACAACCGCACGATGGCGTATTCGCTCGTCGAAAGCTTTCACACGCTGATCCCGCGCGGCCGTTATCCGCTGGCGTTTCTTTTTCTCGAAATCGACCCGCACGCGGTGGACGTCAACGTGCATCCCGCCAAGCGCGAAGTGCGCTTCCGCAACGAATCCGCCGTGCGCAACCTGATCATTTCCGCCGTGCTGAAAACTCTCGGCGGGAACGGCGAAGAAGACGCCGCGCCGCCCTCGCCCGCGCCGATTCCGGCGATTC